>CACZPW010000191.1 GCA_902783115.1 uncultured Ruminococcus sp.
ACAGCCCGGCTCCAAAACTCTCACGCCAAGCACATATTTTGATAAAAACCATGTCGGGCCGCTTGCCCAGCCGTGACACAGGCTATGCCGGAACTGCTTATAGCAGAATTTTCCGCAGTCGCCGTGAATATCACGCTTGCCCTCCGGCACAGGCTCGTCTATGGGTGACGAATTTTCCGTCCATGACAGGTCGAAATCCTCCCAAAACGTCGTAGCACCGAAATCAAGCATTGCGCCCCAGTATTTGCGTATTATTTCAAGCGCGCCCTCAATATCGCCTGCTTTGGCTCTTGCCTCCAATACGTAGCCGCCTATGAAGGTTGAAAGACCGTCAAGCGGGTTTTTTGAAAGCACTGCGCTGTTTACTTTTTCGGCGGCTTCAAGCCCGGATACGGCGACAAGCGCCGCAACCTGCTTATTGCCGTCATACTCCAAAATATTTTTATCGATTCTGTTATACGCAGCATTGCATTTTTGAGAAAGTCTGTCATTTGCGAGGATATCTGCAAGCTCGGCTCCGTTTTTAAGTGCCATTGCAACCGTTGCCGTTACGCCGGTTTGTGCGTACGGCGTGTTCTTTGAGCTCCAATCCACAAACAAATTGCCGTTATGTAAAATACTCCCGTCCTCTGATACAAGCGATACCGTTCTTTCAAGCAGGTTAAACAGGTAGTCCTTATTTTCTTCAAGATACGCCCTGTCCCCGTTTTGGAAATACCAATCTCGCTGCAGGGTCACCCACCACATACTGTAGCTTAAATGCCCGTTCATCCATTCGGTATACGGTGTTATACTGCGTACCAGATCCATACTTTTGGGGACGCAGCTGTTATTGCCGAAAACCGAGCAGACAGTAAGCATCTCCGGGTGCATATCGCCTATCCACACCAGTCTGTCTCTTTTTATACCGTCCCACAAATATTCCTGCATATTAAGATGTACCGTATATGCGCCTACTCTCCAGATATCATTGAGCCGCTTGTCGCTGCACTCAAATTCGCCGATGTACGGTATATCCCTGTATTCAAACGCACCCTTTACGGAAAGTATCTCAATGCTTGTATCTACCGATTCAAGCTTTACAAATCGAAAGCCCGTTTCACCCATTCTGAATGTGGACATAAACCCGTATTCTCTTGTTATGTCACGCATACTGTGGTCGTTTACAAAATTCTTCTCGCCGTAACCGCTCATTGCCTCCGCAACGCTTTCGCCGAATACCGCCCTCAAAGACGGGTTTGGATTTTTGCGCTCCGCTTGAGAATCGTCCTTTAAATACCGCACCGTGACGGATATGCCGCCCGCAATTTCCGTTCCGAAATCAAAAAGTATGTAGCCGCCCTTATGTAAAACACTGCAGCCCGGCTCGCCGCCCCTTACCGCCTGCTGCGGAAGATCCTTTAAAAGCACCTCTGCACCGTCTGCTTCCTCACAGGCGATTATCCGCACAGGCAATATATATTTTACGGAAAGCTCGGTTTGCTCCGCACTGAATTTTATATCCTTTATCATTGTCTGTCACCTACCCTTGCGATGTGGGAATATATTTATGCTTATGTATATTCTACCATTACCCCGCACCGTTTTAAATACGGTAATCTTTACCATTTTGGGTGATAAATTTTCCGCCGTATGGGAGCAATCTGACCAAAAAAAGCACGCAAAAGCGTACTCTCTTATTCAATCATTCCCGTCTTCAACCATATCCTTGAAAATATCAAGCAGCTTTTGCAATTTTTCATTGCCGGGCGTTATCTTTAACGCAGCTTCCATCTGCTCAATCGAAAGCCTTATAATGCCCTGAAATTGACTGTTTGTCATTGCCATAAACACACCTCATAGCCTTACATTCATTCTATAGTATACATTTTCCTCTTTTAACCCATAACTGCTTAACACAAGAGGCTCCGGAAGAGGCTTACATTCCACAAGCTTCTGTAAATTAGAGAGTTCAAACAGTTCTTCAAGATGATAGTAGCTGATGATACAATATAGGAGAACTCTGGTCTTCTCGGACATTTTCTGAATATCAAGCTGTTCGATCTCGTCCTTTTTGCGGTCAGCATGGAGGACAAGTCTGTGCAAATACCTGTGCAGGCTGTAATAATCATCGTTGCTCCAATCATTCTGCGGAGCATAACAAAGTTTCGTATTCAGCATAGTTCTCACCCCTTCCATTCACTATTACTATAGCACTTCCCGACATTTCTGTCAAGGTCAGGGTCTTTTATAGCAATTTCAATTATACACTCAAAATCGCTCGGCGATTTTGTTCATTCCACTTCTTACTTCTGCACTATTACTTATTGCTTTCCAAAAATCGGCAGAATCTTTAGGGAATAGTGAATAAGTAATAAGTAAAAAGTAAAAATCGACAAGAATCTTACGAATCCTGCCGATTTTTGGCGACCCGGATGAGGCTCGAACTCACGACCTCTAGCGTGACAGGCTAGCGTTCTAACCAACTGAACTACCGGGCCATATTAAGCAGCCATGCCTTGACTGCTATATCAGTATACCAATAAACCCACCTTTTGTCAAGCATTTTTAATAAAATATACCGCTATAATGCTTCCCTTTGGTGGTAATACCGTCAACTTAAGGAAATAAAATCTGAAATCGCTGTGCGATTTCTTCCTTAACTTGCAGTATTAACTGCAAATTTCACTCATGCGTAGCATGAATTTCACTCACACATAGTGTGAATTTCACATTTTGCCAAAGGCAAAATATTTCAT
>CACZPW010000192.1 GCA_902783115.1 uncultured Ruminococcus sp.
ATAAGCCTTTGCGCATATTCGGTGATCTTAAGCATCCACTGGCTCTTTCTGCGCTGTACGACCTCGCTGCCGCACCGCTCGCAAACACCGTTTACGACCTCCTCGTTTGAGAGACCGACCTTACAGCCCGTACACCAGTTTATGGGCATTTCCTGCTTATATGCAAGACCTTTTTTAAACAGCTGTAAGAATATCCACTGCGTCCATTTATAGTAAGCGGGATCGGTAGTGTTTACCTCCCTTGACCAGTCAAACGAGAAGCCGAGCATCTTCAGCTGACGTGTAAAGTTTGCGATATTTTTCTCCGTTATGATCTTGGGGTGTATTTTGTTTTTTATCGCAAAATTTTCGGTAGGCAGTCCGAATGCGTCCCAGCCTATGGGATAAAGCACGTTATAGCCCTGCATCCTTCTCTTTCTTGCAACGATATCAAGCGCCGTATAGCTTCTTGGGTGTCCTACGTGCAGACCTGCGCCCGACGGATACGGGAATTCTATCATCGCAAAGAATTTTTCCTTCGGCGACGATGTTTTTGCATGGAATATCCCGTCCTGCTCCCATTTATCCTGCCACTTTTTCTCAATCGCTTTAAAATTATAGCTTTCCATTTGACCTTTGTTCTCCTTACTTATTCCTGATTTTCACTATTCTGACGGGCAGTTCCCGCCTCAGTCCACAATCTCTCGATAGAATAAAATTCTCTGGTTTCCTGCTGCATAACGTGTACGATTATATCGCCGTAATCAAGCAGTATCCAGCTTCCGCTCTGATACCCCTCCTTATGCTTTACGGGGATCCCCGCATCAAGCATTTTTTCCTCGACCTCGTCAACGCATGCCCGTACCTGAATGGCACTCTGACACGACGCTATGACAAAATAATCGCCCAAGGACGTTTGCTCCGAAACGTCAAGTATCTCGATATTGAGCGCTTTTTTATCCTCAAGCGCCTTTTTTATAATGTCTAATCTCTCCATTACTCACTGCTCCTTATCCTTATTATTTATCAGCAAATCATTCCACATATATACCATATTGGGATGAATTGTATTTTCCCTCTTGCCCTGCACCGCAAACTGCTGCTTCAAGCACAGAATAAGCGTGCGGTCAATATCCTTATCAACGGTTTTTCTAAGCTCCCTTACGCCTTCAAAGCTGCGGTTTTTCTCGGTAAGGTCGGCTATGTACACGATTTTTTCAAGCATCGTCATTCCGGCTCTGCCGACCGTATGATAGCGTACTGCATTTAATACCGCCTCATCTTTTACGCCGTAATCACGCCTTGCTATCTCCACGCCCAAAAAGCCGTGTATCACGGGCGGCGAATTTAAAAGATCCCGATCAAGCTCCACGCCGTATTTTTTTGCAAGCTCCTTTTGCTCGTCCGTGGAATACCCCTTTGCACAGTCGTGCAAAAGCCCGGCAAGATATGCCTTATCCGTATCCTCGCCGTATATTGCCGCCAAACGCCTTGCCTCGTCCGCAACTCCCAGCGTGTGGATGTACCGCTTTTTTTTAAGCGTCTTTTTCAGTTTTTCTTTTATTTCTTCAAGTTCCATAAAGCTTTTTATCCTTTATATAATCAAGCACCGGCTTTGGAAGCATATCCGATACGTCAAGGTCTTTGCCTATCCTCTCCCGTATATCGGTTGAGGATATATCCATTACGGGCGCATCTATTATGCCTATATCCGCATCAAGCTCTTTTCTAACCTTATCCGCCATTGTCTCAAGCGTTTTTATGCTGTCCCTCGGATATACAAGCAATTTGCAAAGACTTACAAGCTTTGCGGGGTGATACCACTTGTCTATATATGCCAGGGAATCCTCGCCGATTATGAAATATAGCCTTGCGCCGGGGTATTTATCCGAAAGCCATTTGAGAGTATCTGCCGAATACGAATATTCAGGCTTTTTTATCTCATAATCGGACGCAAAAAATCCGTCAATGCCGTCTATGGCAAGCCTTGTCATTTCGTACCGATGCTTTGCGTCTGTAATATGCTTATCCCGTTTATGGGGCGGATTTCCGCCCGTCATAAATATAACACTCTCCAGATTATACTGCTTTTTCGCATATTTTGCAAGCGCTATATGTGCATTATGTACCGGATCAAACGTTCCGCCCATCAAGCCTATTTTTCTCATATCCGTCTTAAATCGATTTTTCTGTACTTTTCATCATCCGACTGTCTGTACAGTATAAACTTATTGCCTATTGCCTGAACAGGCTCTGCGCCAAGCTCCGCCGCGATCTCATTGCATGCCGTTTTCGTATCGAGCATCGCCGTTTCCAAAATATGCACCTTTACAAGCTCACGCCTGTTTAACGCCTGCAAAATACCCGTTAAAAGCTCCTCGGTTATACCCTCTTTGCCTATCTGGAACACAGGCTCTAAGGTATGGGATATTTTTCTTAAATATGCTCTTTGCTTGCTTGTTATCATATAAAATCTCCGTTCTGCCGCCGATTATTTTTCACGCTATTCAATTATCCAAAGCTGCTCATAGCTGAATTTTCTGCCTATCCGATACTCATCCGGCAAATCCGGTCCGCACGAATTTGAGCCTATGCCGCTTTGCTTATAATCAATGCATATAATCGTACCGTCACTCTTTGAAAGCTCATAATTATGCATTTTTTCTGTAAGCTCCTCCTGAGTATAATGTGAAGCGTTAAATGAAAAATCATCGCCGTATACCGTCCACTTACAGCCGTCTGATACAAACTGCACATATCTTGACCCACAGTGTGCGCCGTTTTCCTGCGGCTTTATATAATCCTCGAAAAGCCCGTCGATATCGCTTTCAAATTCGGCTATGTACGACGCCTCATGCTTATCCTCATAGCTTTCGTAAGGTCCGAAGCCGTAATACTTTACTTTTTTCGTATCCGTAAATGCCCGTATCCCGAAACGCGGCAGGAACGGGAACTCAAACGGCATATCGACGCTTACCTTTAATTTAACGGCTCCCATCGGGAATATCTCCCATACGGCGTCCGCAATCAGGATAGTTGCCTTATGCATGGAGGATATATACGTTTTTGCCTTTATTATAACGGTATCTCCGTACGAAACGCTTACCTCGCGGCAGTTTGATACCGTATGGTCATAACCGCACGCCTCCCATTTACGCCTTACATTCCTGTCATTATCGGTAGGCGCACGCCATATATTCCATTCAAGCGGCTTTTTGATGATATCAACGCCGTTCATATTCATTTTCTCAAAATTTCCGGTAAGCTTACTGAAGCGGTAGAAGAAATGCTTCCCATTTACGGTTATTCCCGTATCCGTTTCCGACACCTTTATATGTCCCTTATCGGATATCGAGGGCTTTTGATATTCACCGCAAAGCTTCAAAGCGTCAAAGCCCAAAATATGCCCCGCCTTTGTCACCGTGGCGTCATTTAACTGATAATAAGTAAGCTTTATAAAATACTCTCCGTCCTTAAAATCGCTAAACGGGCATTCGATAAAAGTACTTTCGTGCGGCATGATGTCGGGAGTTTTTATGTCCCCAGTTTCGATCACATTTCCGTCCTTTAAAATCTCATAGCCGATTTTTACAAAATCCTTGAGATTTGTAAAATCAAGCATATTTGAAAGCGTGAGCTTCCCGTCTTTATACGCCGCTCTTACGGGTCTGATTGCATTTTTATATTCACGCAGTCCGTTATGCGGCGTGCGGTCGGGATATACGACTCCGTCCATACAGAAATTGCCGTCATGCAGACGCTCGC
>CACZPW010000193.1 GCA_902783115.1 uncultured Ruminococcus sp.
AGGGCAAGAGCTCTTGGTATGAATACATAACCGATCTGGACAAATATTCGGGCTTGGCGGCACAGCCCGTATTCTTTGCGGCTCATGCCGCACTCGGACAGCTCGGCTCCTTTATCCTCGGTGCGGCGGCTATCGGCGCCATATTTACCGGGCTTATAGGAAACTTTATCGCTTTAAGCCGTCTTATACATACAATGTCCGAGGATAGGATCGTTCCCGTAAAGCTCGGCAGACTGGATAAGAATAACGTGCCCAAAAATGCGATAATCGCAACACTTATTATATCCGCCGCCCTTCCGTTTTTAGGAAGAACGGCGATAAACTGGATAGTTGACGTTACAACCGTCGGCGCAACGGTTGCGTATATGTTTGCTTCGACGGCGGCTTTAAAGACCGCAAAAGAGGAAAAAAACAAGCCTGTTATCGTTACGGGTATCGCAGGGATTATGGTATCGATTCTTTTTGCGGTCGAATTCCTCGTTCCGAACCTCATAGACGCAAAAACTCTTTCAACGGAGTCGTATCTTATACTTGCGGCGTGGGGCATGTTAGGATTTTTCCTGCTCCTGGCTGTTATGGTGCGGGACAAGCACCGCCGTATGGGGCGCTCGATCGTCGCTTGGGCGGTGCTTTTAAGCCTTATAATGTTTACCTCTACGGTATGGGTAAGGCAGATCACCGGCAGGGCGATACAAAACTCCGTTATGCCGATACATACATATCAGACCGAACAACTTGAATCGGCGGGCGCCGCTACTGCGGCGGACTCGGCAAGCGACAGGAGCAAGTATATCCGCGACATAATGAATAGCGTGGATAAGACTATCGACACCGCAAGTACGATCCAGATAAGCCTTATTGCGCTGACGCTCATACTGCTGTGTACCATATATGCAGTGGTACATAAGCGCGGAAAGCAGATGGAGCTCGAAAAGGCGCTTGCTGAGGAAAGCAGCCGCGCAAAAACGAGCTTCCTGTCAAATATGAGCCATGAGATACGCACGCCCATGAACGCCATTATAGGGCTTAACAATATCGCTCTGCGCGATCCCGACCTTACGCCCCGTACCAAGGAGTATCTTGAAAATATAGAAACAAGCGCAAAGCATCTTCTCGGACTGATAAACGATATACTCGATATGAGCCGTATCGAATCGGGGCGGATGTCTTTAAAGGACGACGAGTTTGCGTTCAGGGGATTTATTGACCAGGTGAATATAATCATCAACGGTCAGTGTATTGACAAGGGGCTTCAGTACGAATGTAATATGGTCGGTAAGCTTTGCGACTACTATTACGGCGACGATATAAAGCTGAAGCAGGTACTTATAAATATCCTCGGCAATGCCGTAAAATTTACGGACGCTCCCGGCAGAGTTTCTCTCACCGCAGAGCAGATAAGCGAAGATAACGGCATCTGCACGCTTCGCTTTATTATTCGTGATACGGGTATAGGCATGGACAAGGAATATATCCCGAAAATATTTGAAGCGTTTTCGCAGGAGGACGCCACGACCACCAACCGCTACGGCGGAAGCGGACTTGGAATGGCTATCACCAAAAACTTTGTCGATATCATGGGCGGCAAAATAAGCGTGGAGAGCAAAAAGGGCGAGGGCTCTGCCTTTACGGTCACCGTTCCGCTCAAATTATCGGACAGAAGGCTCAATGCCGTGCCGAGCATCGGACTTCCGAAAAATCTGAATGTTCTTATTGTCGACGATGACGAGGTCGCGTGTGAGAACGGAAAGATGGTATTCAGAAAGCTCGGCGTTGAAGCGATCGCCGTTACATCCGGAAAAAATGCGCTCAAGCTTATTGAAAAAACGCTGCGCTCCGGACGCAAGCACGATCTTGTAATAACCGATTACAAGATGCCCGGAATGGACGGTCTGGAGCTTACAAGAAGGATACGCGCAATGTGCGGCGACGATATCCGCATTATCCTGCTTACGGGCTATAACTGGAGCGCCATAGAGGAAAAGGCGAAAAAGGACGGCATAGACGCTATTATGACAAAGCCGCTCGCTGCCGATACGCTGCTTAACACCGTACATTCGCTGATCGACCAAAACGGCGAGGACGCGGATTATATCATAGGCGCCGAGGGCGGGTACGCAAACCTGCTTTCGGGACGGCGTATCCTTATGGCGGAGGACGTTGACGCAAACGCCGAAATACTTGCGGATCTGCTTGAATTGGAGGATATAAGCTCAGAGCGTGCCGAAAACGGAAGGATAGCTCTTGAAATGTTTAAGGAAAAGCCGGCGGGCTATTACGACGCAATACTTATGGACGTAAGAATGCCCGTAATGGACGGACTTACCGCAACAAGAGAAATAAGAGCGCTTGACAGACCCGACGCAAAAACCATACCCATCATAGCGCTCACCGCAAACGTCTTTGACGAGGACGTGGGACACTCGCTGAAGGCGGGTATGAATGCGCATCTGTCAAAACCTGTCGTGCCTCCGCGACTGTATAATACATTGGCAGAGCTGATATCAAAATAGGATTTACAAAAAATTCATAAAAAGGTATAGTAATATATTTGCATTTGTGTTATACTGTTTATATTAGTATAAAATGGTATGTTGTGTGCGGATATACCGGGCACAGATACTTTTAAATATCGGACGAGGTGAAAATATGGGTCTTTTTGACAAAATATTCGGTTCCTATTCCGACCGTGAGCTGAAAAAAATCTATCCCATTGCGGACAAGGTCGCAGCTTACGAGGAGGAATATAAAAATCTGACCGACGCACAGCTGAAGGCAAAAACACAGGAGTTCCGTGACCGCTTAAAAAACGGCGAAACGGAGGAGGATATTCTCCCCGAAGCATTTGCAACGATGCGCGAAGCGTCATGGCGTGTACTTGGTATGAAGCACTTTTACGTGCAGATAGTCGGCGGTATAATACTGCACCAGGGCAGGATAGCGGAAATGAAAACAGGTGAGGGTAAAACTCTTGTTTCGACTCTCCCCGCATATTTAAACGCTTTATCCGGCAAGGGTGTACATATCGTTACCGTAAACGATTACCTTGCAAAGCGTGACAGCGAATGGATGGGAAAGGTATACCGCTTCTTGGGCATGAGCGTGGGGCTTATCGTTCACGATCTCGATAACGACAAGCGCCGTGAAGCCTATGCCTCGGATATAACATATGGAACAAACAACGAGCTTGGCTTTGACTATCTGCGTGATAACATGGTCGTAAACAAGTCGCAGCAGGTACAGCGAAAGCACAACTATGCCATAGTCGACGAGGTGGACTCCATTCTTATCGACGAGGCGAGGACTCCGCTTATCATATCGGGTATGGGCGAGGGCGCAAACGAGCTTTACGCACAGGCTGACGCATTTGTAAAACGTCTGCGTAAATTCGTTGTTACCGAGCATGACGACAAGTCGCTTGATGAGGATATAGACGCAGATTATATCGTTGATGAAAAGGCGAAAACCGCAACGCTTACCGATCAGGGTATCAAAAAGGCGGAAACCGCATTCGGGATAGACAACCTTTCCGATCCCGAGAATATGAAGATACAGCATCATATCAACCAGGCTCTCCACGCAAACGGAGTAATGATGCGGGATAAGCAGTACATCGTAAAGGACGGCGAGGTACTGATAGTTGACGAATTCACAGGTCGTATAATGCCGGGCAGACGCTACAGCGACGGTCTGCATCAGGCGATAGAGGCAAAGGAGGGCGTTAAGGTCGAAAACGAGTCGAGAACGCTTGCGACAATAACCTTCCAGAACTTCTTCCGCTTATACGGAAAGCTCTCCGGTATGACGGGTACCGCACTTACCGAGGAGGAGGAATTCCAGCATATCTATAAGCTTGACGTTGTGGTAGTTCCCACAAACAAGCCCGTCATAAGAACGGATATGCAGGATTCGGTATATTCGACAGAACACGGCAAATTCCTTGCCGTTATTGAGCAGATAAAGGAATGTAACCAAAAGGGACAGCCCGTACTTGTGGGTACGGTCAATGTCGATAAATCGGAGCTTTTATCCTCACTCTTAAAGCGTCAGGGTATAAAGCACGAGGTCTTAAACGCCAAATACCACGCAAAGGAAGCCGAGATAATCGCACAGGCGGGTAAAAAGGGCGCCGTTACCATTGCCACGAATATGGCGGGACGCGGTACGGATATAATGCTCGGCGGTAATGCGGAGTATATGGCAAAGAACGAAATGGCAAAGCTGGGCTATGAGGAGGATCTCATAAACGAGGCGACCGGCTTTGCGGACACCGACGATGAGGCGATATTGGAGGCAAGATCAAAATTCCAAGAGCTTTACGATGCCTTTAAGACTAAGATACAGCCCGAACAGGAGGAGGTCAAAAAGCTTGGCGGACTGTTCATAATCGGTACGGAACGCCACGAATCAAGGCGAATAGATAACCAGCTTCGGGGCCGCGCCGGACGTCAGGGCGATCCGGGCGCGTCAAAGTTCTTCCTTTCGCTTGAGGACGATCTTATGCGTATCTTCGGCTCCGACAGAGTAAAGAAAATGGTATCTGCCATGGGACTTCAGGAGACGGACCCGATCGAGGCAAAAATGCTCACAAATTCAATAGAGAACGCACAGAAGAACATTGAAAGCCGTAACTTTGACTCCCGTAAGAACGTGCTGCAATACGACGCCGTTATGAACGAGCAGAGAAAGATAATCTACCGCCAGCGTCAGATGGTGCTTGACGGCGAGGATATTTCCTCCACCATAAAGGATATGATAGAATCCGTTATCGACAGCGCGCTTGACGATTACATCGGCATATCCGAGATCCCTGAGGAGTGGAATTTACGGGCGATACACGATTTTGCGGAGCGTAATCTATACGCAATGGGCGAATTCAAGATCGACGAAAACGAGCTTGAAATACTGTCAAGAAACGATATCAAGGACGATCTTTTAGAGGTCGCAACAAAGCGGTACGAGCATCAGTGCGAGGTATTCGGCGAGAATATGCGCGAGCTTGAAAGAGTTATAATGCTTCGGGTTGTCGATACGCTGTGGATGGATCACATCGACGAGATGGAGCATATAAAACGTGAAATAGGTCTTCGCGCATACGGACAGCACGATCCCGTGATCGAGTACAGGACTGTCGGTACGGAGCTTTACGAGGGAATGCTTGACGCAATAAAGCGCGATACGGTGCGCTACGTCTTAGGCGCAATGCCGAGGGCTGAAATAAAGCGCGAGCAGGTGGCAAAGCCCATTGATACGGGCGGCGACGGATCGCTGAGCGCAACAAAGAAAAACACTTCAAAGGCTAAAGTCGGCAGAAACGATCCCTGCCCCTGCGGAAGCGGTAAGAAATATAAAAACTGCTGCGGCAGAAACGGCGCGGACAGATTAAAAGACTGATTATAAAATCAAAAAAGGAAGTGATCAAAATGCTTGAATACGATGAATACAGATTAGAGCTTTTAGGCTTGGAAAAGAGCATTATAGAACTGAGGGATTCACTTTGACATCGAAGGTGCAAAGTCAAGGATAGCCGAGCTTGAAAAGGAAACTCTCGATCCGGATTTTTATTCGGATATGAAAAATTCACAGAAGGTTTTACAGACCATAAAGCAGCTCAACGGCAAGGTGGAAAAATACAACGCTCTCCATACTCAGTGGGAGGATACGCTTCTGCTTATCGACCTTGCAAACGAGGAAAACGACGAATCCATGCTCGGCGAGGTAAAATCAACGGTGGAGGGCATCAAGGAAAACCTTGATACCATGACGCTTGAAACACTTTTAAGCGGTCAGTACGACAATTCAAACGCCATTATCACGCTCCACGCAGGTGCGGGCGGTACGGAGGCGCAGGACTGGTGTCAGATGCTTCTTAGAATGTACCAAATGTGGGCGCAGAAAAACGGCTACGAATATGAGATCATGGACACGCTTGACGGCGACGAAGCGGGTATAAAAAGCTGTACCATGGAAATTCGCGGCGAAAACGCCTACGGTTACTTAAAGGCGGAGAAAGGCGTACACAGGCTTGTAAGGATATCGCCGTTCAACAGCGCGGGAAAGAGAATGACATCGTTCTCGTCGGTAGAGGTAATGCCTGAGCTTGACGATGACGTTGAAGTGGACATAAAGCCCGAGGATATAGAAATGGAGGCGTTCCGCGCATCGGGCGCAGGCGGTCAGCATATAAACAAGACTTCCTCAGCCGTAAGACTTACACATAAGCCGACAGGCATTGTGGTATCGTGTCAGACACAGCGTTCACAGTTCCAGAACCGTGATTACGCCATGAAAATGCTCAAGGCGAAGCTCGTTGAGCTTGCAGAGCAGCAGCAGAAGGAAAAAATCGCCGATATCCAGGGCGCGCAAATGGATAACGGCTGGGGCTCGCAGATACGCTCGTATGTGTTCCAGCCCTATACCATGGTAAAGGATCTGAGAACCGGCTTTGAGATAGGCAATATCGGCGCGGTCATGGACGGCGAATTGAACGGATTTATCAACGCCTATTTAAAAGCGGTAAAATTGGGTACGCTGCTTAAATAATTGTCGGAAAACGGAGGGATATATATGCTATACCCATATATAACACTTGCAGATAATACGGAAATCCTGCATACCCACATATTTGATGAAAACGGGGAAAAATGCGTTGAAATACATTTTGAGCGCCCGACTCCAAACGGCTTTGAAAGCGCAAGATGCACACTGCCGTCCTATAAATGGATCGTGCGGGAAGGCTTTACGGACGATGAGATCGCAGGGTTTGAAAAATTTATAAAGAACAATGCGCACTTGATATATAGATTTGCCGAAAACGGAGGGGTTTGCTGTGCCTAATCTGTTCCGTATAGGCGGTTATTTGGTTTACTTTTGGTCAAATGAAAACGCAGAGCCGATCCACGTTCATATAACCGAGGGTACGCCGACTGCGTTTGCAACAAAGGTCTGGCTTACGTCTGCCGGAGGCTGTATAGTTGCAAACAACAACAGCAGGATACCGCAAAAAAAGCTCAATGATATTTTAGACGTTATTGAAGCACAGTTTTATATGATTTGTGCGGAATGGAAGGCTCATTTTAAGGTTGATAGCATCAGCTTCTATTGCTGATCAGTTTATGCCGAAAAAGAATTTTTCCATTTTCCCGTACAGTGCTGTAGCGGCGGCAGACAGTAAAAACCAAAACCCCGTATAAAGCGGGCATATCTGTCCGAGCAGATCAAACGGCATATCGGCATAGCTCCATATACCCAAGCCAAGCCATAAATTAAGTATACAGCCCGCAATAAATTCAAGCGCCGTTATCATTAAGGTCAATATCAAAAGCCTTATAATAACGGGCACATCTTTAAGGCGTATGTTTACTGCGGCAATAAGGGAAAAGCACAACCCGCCCAAAAAAAGCATTGACGGGTGGGAAATGCCCCGGTATATTATTTCTACAAGATAATAGGCGATACCGCCGGTAAAAAACAGGATAAAATATTTTATAAAAAGCTTCATAAAAAAACCTCCGTTTTAAGTATGCGAAAAACGGAGGTTTTTTAGTCCTTAAATTTTATCAAATATCAAGATTCGACACATATTTTGCATTCGCTTCGATAAATTCACGGCGCGGCTCTACCTTATCGCCCATAAGAAGCGTAAAGGTCTGATCCGCCTCGATAGCGTCGGACAGGTCTACTCTTAACATCGTGCGGCGCTCGGGATCCATGGTCGTTTCCTTTAATTCCTCGGGATCCATCTCACCCAAGCCCTTATATCTCTGCACCTTTGCGCCCTGTCCCATTTCCGCTAAAAGCATATCTCTTTCATCGTCCGAAAAAGCGTATCTCTCGACAAGATTTTTGTTCTTGCCCGTCCATACCTTATAAAGCGGCGGCTGTGCGATATAGATATTTCCGTTATCTATAAGCGGACGCATATAGCGGAAGAAGAACGTAAGCAGCAGCGTTCTTATATGCGCGCCGTCAACGTCGGCGTCTGCCATAATAACGATCTTTCCGTAATTGAGCTTTGAAATATCAAACTCTGCGCCGATACCCGTACCCAAAGCTCTTATTACGGGCAGGAACTTATCGTTTCCGTACACCTTATCCGCGCGCGATTTTTCGACGTTGAGCATCTTGCCCCAAAGCGGCAGGACTGCCTGGAACCGCCTGTTTCTGCCCTGCTTTGCGCTGCCGCCGGCGCTGTCGCCCTCGACGATAAACAGCTCTGCATAATCCTCGCCCTCGTCCGTACAGCGTGCAAGCTTGCCCAAAAGCGCGCTGTCCGAGGGTCCCGAATTTTTGCGTGCCGTTTCTCTTGCCTTCTTTGCCGCCTCTCTTGCGCGGGATGCGGTAAGCGTCTTATCTATTATTGTTCTTGCAACCTTCGGATTTTCTTCAAGGAATGCGGCAAGCTTGTCCTGGAGCGCCTTTTCAACAAGCGTTCTTGCGCCGCTGTTGCCGAGCTTTGCCTTGGTCTGACCTTCAAACTGCGCCTCCTCGACCTTTACCGAAATTATTGCGGTAAGTCCCTCTCTTGTGTCCTCGCCCGACAGCGACGGATCCTTGTCCTTTAAGAGATTATACTTTCTTGCATAGTCGTTCAATACCTTGGTAAGTCCCGCTTTAAAGCCCGTTTCGTGCGTTCCGCCGTCAACGGTGTGGATATTGTTTGCAAAGCTCAAAAGCGTTTCGTTGTATGAGGTCGTATACTGCATTGCGACCTCGACCTCCATACCGGTACGCGACGCCTCAAAATACACTACCTCGTCATGTATCGGATCCTTATGCACGTTAAGATAATCGACAAATTCCTTTATGCCGCCCTCGGCATAAAGAGTTACCGTTTTTGGCTCCTCAACTCTCAGATCCGTAAACAGTATTCTTACGCCCTTGTTCAAGAACGCCTGCTCCCTTAATCTCTTTAAGAGAATGTCATAATCAAATTCAAGCACCTCAAAAATTTCGGGATCGGGCTTGAAGGTTATTTTTGTACCCGTCTTATCGGTATCGCCGATGACCTTTAATTTACAGGTGGGTACGCCTCTTTGATAGCTCTGATAATGGATATGCTCGCCGTCGGACACTTCTACCTCAAGATGCTCCGAAAGTGCATTTACCACCGATGAGCCGACGCCGTGAAGTCCGCCCGATACCTTGTATCCGCCGCCGCCGAACTTGCCGCCGGCGTGGAGTATCGTAAGCACGACCTCAACGGTCGGTATGCCCTGCTGCGGGTGGATGCCTACCGGAATACCGCGTCCGTTGTCCGTTACGGTAACTGAGTTATCGGGGTTTATGTCCACCTTTATTTCGGAGCAGTAGCCCGCCAGCGCTTCGTCTATAGAGTTATCGACTATCTCGTAAACCAGGTGATGCAGACCTGCCGAATGTGTTGAGCCGATATACATACCCGGTCTTTTCCGCACCGCTTCAAGACCTTCAAGCACCTGTATCTGGTTTTCGTCGTACTTTACTTCTTCTGCTCTGTTTTCTAAATCACTCATTTTTAATCTCCTTGTGTTTGGCTTTTATATAAAAAATAATATTTAACTGTTTCTTGTATGCTTTTCAAGCATCTGCGTGGTGTAGGATGATATATATACCGAAGTCCTGCCCCTGTGTGACGCCACGATATACGATCTCGGCAGATCGTCGGTCGCATTTATTATAATACCGTTTTTCTGGGCATGCGGGAGAAAGCTCCGCCCCTGCCTCGACACGGTAGTGTTATCCATATCAAATACCCCGATAATGTCCTTTGTGTTTACAACAATATCGTTTCCTGCATGAATGTACATAAAATCTCCTATCCGTCCTGATGTACAGTGCCGTTTTTTACATAAAACAGCTTTGTCTGTTCGGTGCTTTTTACAAGGTCTGTGTCCGTTGAGGTTATAAACACCTGCTTGTTCCGTATTTTCTCGGCAAGATATGTGCGCCTGCTTATGTCAAGCTCGCTCATTATATCGTCAAGCAAAAGCACCGGATATTCGTCCTTTTCCGAAAAAATATACTCCGCCTGGGCTATTTTTAAAGCAAGCGTCGCGCTGCGCTGCTGCCCCTGTGACGCAAAAATGCGGGCGTTGTTCCTGTTTATGAACACGTTTATATCGTCACGCTGTATTCCGTAAAGCGCGGAGTGAAATTCGATCTCACGCCTTGAATGTGCTTCTAAAAACTCAAACAGCGTATTCTCGTCCTCTGATGATGTCCTGATGCTCGGCACATAGTAAACCTCAAGCTCCTCGCCCGATATTTCCTTCTGCACCGTCGAGGCAAATCCGCAAAGGATACCTATAAACTCACGCCTTTGCCGCATTATCTTTGCCGCACCCTTTGCAAGCTGCTCATTCCACACCGAAAGCATATTCCTGTCCCCGCCCCGCTTTATTGACTTTAAGAGACTGCTTTTTTGCGAAAGCGCCTTGTAGTAGTCGGTGAGGCTTATAAGGTATGACGGATAAAGCTGGCTTACAGCGGAATCTATAAACTGCCTGCGCGCGGCGGGCGAGCCCTTTATAAGACTCAGATCCTCGGGCGAAAACATAACTATATTCAGATAATTCATAAGCATACTGAGCTTTGTTATCGGGATATGGTTTATGCTTATAGATTTTCTGCCGCCCCGTATAAGCTGCATAAGCGCCGTATAGTCACGCTCACTGTCGTGGAATCTGAGCTTTAAACGCGCGGATTGGGAATCGAATCTGATAAGCTCCCTATCCGATTTTGCCCTGTGCGAGCGCCCCTGCGAAAACAGGTAGAGCGCCTCCAATATATTGGTTTTTCCCTGTGCGTTATCTCCGTAAATAAGGTTTGTATAAGGTGAAAACGAAAGCTTCTGGTTTTCGTAATTACGGAAATTCATAAGTGATAACGATGAAATATACATTATTCCTGCCCTACCGAAATTTCAACGGTCTCATCTTCAAACTCGATCCTTACCGCATCGCCCGGCCTGACCTTTTTGCCGCGCATAAGACATTCGCTGCCGTTATATAAAACCATACCCGACAATACCATATCCTTTGCGTCGGCGCCGTTTTCGGCGATCCCCGCAAACTTCAAAAGCTGGTCAAGCTTTATGTATTCGGTATTTATGTTTATATCGATTTTTTCCATTTTTCTTCTCCGTACTTCTTTGTAAAATGGTTCAACGCCGCCTTAAACAAACGGCGTTATACAGATACCGCCCCGGGCGAAAAATTAGCGCTATGGGCAATTTGTAAAATTGTTCACAGTGCTGTTTTAAGCGAGCGGTGCTGTATATAGATACCGCCCCGAGCGAAAAAACAGTGTTGCGGGCAATTTTAGTTACTTAACCTTGATACGGTTTCTACTCCGTGTACCTGCTTTATCTTTTTAATCAGAAGGTGCAGATCGGAGGTATTGCGTATCTCGACGCCCATTTGTATTATGGCGATGCCTTTTTTGTTGACAAAGGCATTGACGGATCTAAAAGGTATCTTAAGGTTGGCAAGGATATTGGTGATCTCCAAAAGCACGCCGTCGCGGTTGGGAGCTTCGACCTGCAGGTGCGAAACATAGGACGAGCTTTTTTCGGCATCCCACCATACCTCGATAAACCGGTTTTTATCCTCTTCGCTCAAGTTTTCGGGCCGGATATTCAGGCAATCACGCCTATGTACGCTTACGCCCCTGCCCTTGGTTATAAATCCGACAATGTCATCGCCGGCGACGGGCGCACAGCACTTTGCAAGCCTTACAAGGCAGTTATCTATGCCCTTTACAACGATTCCGCGGCTCGATGCGGTGCGGCGTGTAGGCTCGGCGGTCACGGTATTGGTCTCGCTGTCGAATACCGCTTCAAGCTTTTTCTGATTTTCCTGCTCCTTGTTGGCTTTAAGCCATTCCTCACGGAGTCTGAATACCACCTTCTGCGCCGTCAGTCCGCCGTAGCCGATGCTTGCATACAGATCGTCAAGCGAGGCAAAGCCGTAGCGGCGCGTAAGAGCCGCAACCCATTCGGGCTTGAAAAGCTGGGCGTGTGTGTTACCAAGACGCCTCAATTCTTTTTCAATGGCGTCCTTGCCCTGCTCTATATTCTCTTCTCTGCGCTCACGCTTGAACCACTGGTTTATCTTATTCCTTGCATTTGATGTCTTGCAAACGGAAAGCCAGTCACGGCTCGGTCCGTGAGTGTTTGCGGTGAGTATCTCGATTATTTCGCCGTTCTTTACCTGATAGTTGTTCGGCACGATCTTTCCGTCAACCTTTGCGCCGCTCATTTTATACCCGACCTGTGAGTGTATGGCAAACGCAAAATCTATAACAGTCGAGCCTGCGGGCAGGGATATTACCTTACCCTGCGGGGTAAATACGAAAACCTCGTCCGAGAACAGATCAACACGGATAGCGTGCATAAAATCATCACTGTCGATTATTTCCTTCTGCGTGTCAAGAAGCTGACGCACCCACTCAAAGGTGCTGTCCATATGCGTCTGACCGGATATGCCCTCCTTGTATTTCCAGTGCGCCGCGATTCCCTCCTCGGCGATCTTGTGCATTTCCCAGGTGCGTATCTGCACCTCAAACGGCACGCCGCCCGGACCTATGAGGGTGGTATGAAGCGATTGGTACATATTAGGCTTCGGCATTGCGATATAGTCCTTAAACCGCATCGGCATGGGCTTATACAGATCGTGTACCATTCCGAGCACCGCATAGCAGTCTGCGACCGAATCCACGATAACTCTTACCGCAAACAGGTCATAGAGCTGATCCATGGTCTTGTTCTGGGTATACATTTTCTTGAATATGCTGTAAAAATGCTTTGCCCGTCCCGTAACCTCCGCCTTTATATTTATACGGTCAAGGTTTAAGCGCAGTACCTCCATAATATCTGTCAGGTACTTTTCACGCTCCTCTTTTTTCTGATGTATATTCGATTTTATTTCTTCAAACGCCACCGGGTCAAGGTATTTTAACGACAGATCCTCAAGCTCTGTTTTTATCTTCGCCATACCGAGCCTGTGCGCAAGCGGTGCATACACGTCAAGCGTTTCCTTTGATATGAGCAGCTGCTTATCCCCGGGCATGAATTCCATGGTACGCATATTATGGAGCCTGTCGATAAGCTTTATGACCACTACCCGTATGTCCTTTGACATTGCAAGGAACATTTTTCTGTAGTTTTCGACCTGCTGTTCCTCACGGGTACTGTAACGTATCTGTCTTAATTTTGTTACTCCGTCAACAATATCCGCAACCGTCTGTCCGAAAATCACGGCGATATCGGCTGAGGTATACGGAGTGTCCTCAACAACGTCGTGAAGAAGCGAAGCGCAGATCGCAGTTGCGTCAAGACCAAGCTCGGATGCAATATACGCTATCTGAACGGGATGCTCTATATAGGGCGCGCCGCTTTTTCTGAACTGGTTCTCGTGCGCATGCTTTGCAAGGCGGTATGCGATATAGATAATATCCGTATTTGACGACGGGGCATAATCCGAAACCTTATTGATTATGTTTTCAATGATCCTGTCGCTGTCAGAAACAATCTGAGGCATCTTTTCGGGATCTATTATCGTTTCCTGTACGCTCACACCCGTTCACTCCTTTCCTTGACTATTTGCTTTTTTTGATATCCTTTATAACAAGCTGCAAATATGTTTTGTTATTGTAACTGTTTATATCAAGCGTGAATGCGATATCCACTCTGTCCTTTCCTCCAAATGCGCTTATAAGCCCACCGAAGCCAAAGCCCACAGCCGTAAATGTGATCCCTTTATCCGCTAAAAGCTTCAGCCGCAAATGTCTGCCGTCGCTTCCGATCGGCACCGCTTCAAGAACGGTCAGATTTTCAAGCGAAAATACGGGCTTCTCGTTGCCCATACCAAACGGCTCCAGCGCCGATATAAGTCTCGCATTTTCAAGCGTTGCCTCCTCCGGCGATATTTTGCAGTCGATATTTACCGACGGTATCATCATTTCCGGAGTAAGGACTGTATCGGCATATTTGTTTATCTTTACGGTAAATTCATCAAGCTTTGACATATTCACGTTAAGTCCCGCCGCCGCCGAATGGCCTCCGAAATCGGTAAGACAGCCGCCGCAGTGGGTAAGCGCGTCAAAAAGGTTAAAGCCGGGAATGGAACGCCCGCTTCCCTTGCCTGCGCCGTTTGAGTGGGATATGAGTATACACGGCTTGTAATACCTCTCACATATACGGGACGCGACTATGCCTATCACGCCGCCGTGCCAATCCTCATGCGCAAGCACTATTACCTTCTTTTTGTCAAAATTTACGTCCTTTGATATCATTTCCTCCGCCTCGGCAAAAATCTCCTGCTCGGTCGCCTGGCGTTTCCTGTTCTCATCATCAAGCTCTGCGGCAAGACGGTGCGCCTTTTGCGGATCCTTTGTCAAAAGCAGCTCCACTGCCGTTGAAGCGTCGCTTAATCTGCCCGCCGCATTTAAGCGGGGCGCAACGGTGAATGCGATATTTCCCGCATTGAGCGGTCTTTGCTCCGCACCCGATACCTCTTTTATTGCAACAAGTCCGGGGCGTGATGTGGTTTTAAGAGCCTGAATGCCCCTGTCCGCGATTATCCTGTTTTCACCCGTAAGCGATACGACGTCGGCAATTGTGCCTATCGCGGCAATATCCACATACCTTTCAAAGCATTCCTTTGTGTTTTTTGAAAGCGCCATGGTGACCGCAAGTATGAGCTTGAACGCCACGCCCACGCCCGCAAGCGCGTCAAAGGGATATGCGCTGTCGGGACGTTTGGGATTTACTATCGCCCGCGCCGCCTCCGGCAGACGTTCCTTGCAGGTATGGTGGTCGGTTATTATAACGTCCATACCCTGAAGCTTTGCAAATTCGACCTCGCCTATTGCGGTTATGCCGCAGTCAACGGTTATCAAAAGCTTTGTCCCGCTTTTTTTGAGCTTGTTTACCGCCATGATGTTTATGCCGTAGCCCTCGTCCTTGCGGGCGGGGATATAATAGGACACATCTGCGCCAAGCTCCGACAAAAATTCATACACCATTGCCGTAGCGGTTATGCCGTCCACGTCATAATCGCCGTAGACCGTTATCTGTTCTTTGTTTTTCAGTGCGTCAAGGATCCTGTTTACCGCCTTATCCATATCGGGTAAAAGCATCGGGTTTATGATCCCCTGCATTGATTTTTTCAAAAATACCGGAGCGCCCTCAAGCGTAACACCCCTGTTTATGAGGACTCTTGCGATTATTCGCGGGATATTGAGAGCTTCCGCCATTTTATCCGCTTCAAGACCGGATATTTGTGAGTCCTTGTATCTCCAGATTTTATCTTTCATGATCCATTTCCGTTCAGTCAAAAATTCATATTTATTATACCATTTTTATGACGGAAATTCAAGTAATTATGCCAAAAAACCTTGATTTTTTCAATTTATCATGGGTACGGACAGCTCCTCCAATCTTTTGCAGGTATTTATTACTCTGTCTGCGGCATAGTCCTCCAAAAGATGCCCGTCAAACCCGACGCTAAGCTTCATTCCGCTTTTTTTGACGGCGTCGATAAGCCCGGCGTTTTCAAAAAAATCCTTTACGTATCGATGCTCCCTGAAATGGTGCTTTGAGTCATAATTTACATTAAGCTCCCAAAAAACATTTTGTTCGTTCATTTTCCTAAAAAATGCGTCCCTGTTTATGCCCTTTGAAAGAATATATGCGTTAAGGTCCATGTGTGCAAGCCCCGTTTTTTCACATCCGCACCGCTTTGCAAAAGCAAAAACGTCATCAACGACCGATCCCTTGCACCCAAAATTTTCAATAAGACAATAATCAAACATCGACACGTCCACTCCGTCGGGAAGCAGTGTAAAGCCCTTGTCCACAGCGGTAATTTCTATCCCGCACCATACTTTGATGTGATCCTTGTATTTTTCGGCAAGAGTTTTTATATGTTCAAAATACCGTTTAAGGGCGTTGTTGTGCGTTATTATCCTATGCTCGTCGCTTTCGTACGTTACCCCCGGCCTGTTCATTACGACACCGTAATAATGATCCGAAATACCCATAAGCTCTATCCCACACGAAATCGCGTTTTTTATAACGGCTTCGGGAGAATCCTTGCCGCAGTAAGAGTAATAGGTATGCGAATGCAGATCCTGAATCATTTTTGTCACTCTCCTTATAAAGCTTTCGCTCTGACTATACATTATAATATATTGTACCGCAAAATACGGATTTGTCAATCCCGCCGGGGAACGGCTTTTTTGGAGGAAACACTTGACAAATTATGTCGCGCGCGATATAATTATGCTGAGGTGATGATGTGAACAGTAAATATGAGCTTTTGCTCCTCGAAAATCAAGTTTGTTTTCC
Source organism: uncultured Ruminococcus sp. (assembly GCA_902783115.1). Classification (GTDB taxonomy): domain Bacteria; phylum Bacillota; class Clostridia; order UBA1381; family UBA1381; genus 12844. The sequence continues at coordinate 16,331 of CACZPW010000193.1, forward strand.
GACTTATGCCGTTGCCAATAAGATCCTCAGACGGTATCAGCCGCTTCTCAAAAAGATAAACCTTACCTACACCCAATACATTACGATGATGGTTATGTGGGAAAAGGAGGTCGTCAATGAGAAAGACCTTGTAAACGCATTATACTTGAAAGCGAATACGCTGACGGCAATGCTCGGCAAATTAAAGCAAAAGGGGTATATAAAAATCAGCAGGGACGAAAATGATAAACGCAGTATTATCATCAGCCTTACCGATGAAGGCAGAAAGCTCAAAGAGCAGGCAGTTGAAGTCCCGAAAACACTTATTGAGGAGCACTGGCTTACAGACGAAGAAGTCAAAGCCTTTAAGGTATTGCTTTACAAATTATTAAAAGGAGATTGGGAAAAATGAAAATTACAATTTTAAACGGAAGTCCGAGAAAGGAAAACACGGCGGCTATGGTCAACGCTTTTGCCGAAGGTGCAAAGGAGGCAGGACATGAGGTAGAAATCCTTCATGTCGGAAAAATGAAGATCGCAGGCTGCATGGGGTGTGAATACTGCCATACCAAGGGCGAAGGAAAATGTATCCAGAAGGACGATATGGAAAAGGTCATCCCCGCATATCTTGACTGTGATATGATCGTATACGCTTCACCTGTCTACTACTTTGATATGACGGCGCAGCTGCAGGCGGCTATACAAAGGGTTTACTGTATCGGCAAGCCTCCGAAGGCAAAAAAAGCCGCATTGCTTTTAAGCTCGGGCTCGCCGGACACAGGTACGGGCGCAGTTGAAGCCTATAAAAATATGATAGGCTATATGGATATGGAAAACGCAGGCGTTTACGCTCTTGCGGGCGCAGAAAACAAGTCTGCGGAAAAGCTCGCCCAAATACGTGATTGGGCGAAAGCTCTGTAAAACAGGTAAAATAAAATCGGAGGTATTTGAAAAATGATCATTAAAGCCATAAAATTCAGAAAAGACGGTTTTTATACACAGCCGCTGGTGTTCGGCGGCGAGGACGGAATGGATAAATACGACATAAATGTCCGCTATAGGGGAAGCTTGCAAAACTATCTGATAGATACGGGCAAAGAGGTGATCCTCGTTGATACGGGACTGCCCTCGGGAACGCCGGAGGAGGTGCCAAATGAAACAAGCCTTCTTTTTACAGGCAAAGACATAAGCAGCTACATGGACGCATTCAAAGCGTTGGGGTATGAGCCGGAGCAGGTGACAAAGATACTCCTGACGCACAAGCACGCCGACCATTCGGGCGAGCTTAAATCTTTCCCGAATGCGAAGATCTATGTCAATGCGGACGAGGTATCGGCAGACGAATTGCAGGGACTTTCAAACATCGTTCCCGTAGAATTTACGGACGGGGCATACCATAATTTCCCCGAATCGCAGAAAATCTGCGACGGCGTATATTACATCAAGGCAAAAGGTCATACAAACGGAAACAGCATAATCATCGTTGAGGCTGACGGGCTTTTCTATATGCTTCACGGCGATATCACCTATGTTGATGAAGCGCTGTATGAGAATAAGCTGTCGATAGTTTTTGAAGACGTCAAGGCGGCGCGTCAAACGCTTGACAGGGTGCGTGAATTTGTCGCAAACAATCCCACCGTTTATTGCGGAACGCATACGCCGCAGGGCTATGAAAGCCTTGAAGCAAAGCGTGTTATGGATCTTAATAATCCCGTACCGACCGTTCTTGCCGAGGCGGATTTTTCCGAAAATAAGGCAAGCGGAAAATACGTCTGCTCCGTATGCGGATACGTTTACGATCCCGCAGAGCATGACGGCGCGGCATTTGAGGATCTGCCGGAGGATTGGACTTGTCCGAGATGCAAGCAGGGCAAGGAAAAATTCAATATGGCGTAAACAGCTTCGGAGGATGATGCGATGTCGAACGAAAATATGGAATCGCTTTTGTCAAAAAGAGAAAGCGCAATAGTGAGAACAAGCGTTATCGGCGTTATAACAAACGTGCTTTTATCGGCGTTCAAAGCGGCTGTGGGCGTCATTTCAAACTCGATAGCCGTAACGCTGGACGCGGTAAACAATCTTTCCGACGCGCTCTCATCGGTTATCACTATAATCGGAGCGAAGCTCGGCGCAAAACAGCCGGATAAAAAGCACCCCCTCGGGTACGGCAGGATCGAATATTTAAGCTCCATGCTCGTTGCGGCGATCGTGCTTTATGCGGGTATCACCTCCATGGTCGAATCCGTCAAAAAAATAATCCACCCGGAGGCGGCGGATTACAGCCTTGTTTCACTTATCATAATCGCCGTTGCCATTATCGTAAAGCTTTTTTTGGGAAGCTATGTAAAAAAACAGGGCGATAAGTTAAATTCCGGCGCATTGACGGCATCGGGCTCGGACGCTTTGTTTGACGCAATACTGTCCGCATCGGTGCTTTTGTCGGCAATTATTTATTTGATATGGCATATCTCGCTTGAAGCTTACGTCGGTGTGTTGATATCGATAATGATCATCAAGGCGGGGCTTGAAATGATGAGCGAAACGCTCAACGATATTCTCGGCAAGCGCGGAGATAAGGAAGAAACCGCAAAGATAAAACGGCTTATCTGCGAAGAGTCCAATGTTCGTGGCGCGTATGATTTGATAATGTATAATTACGGGCCGAACAAAAACTATGCAAGCGTGCATATCGAGCTGCCAGATACGATGACGGTCGACGAGGTCGACAGACTGACGCGCCGGATACAGATGAAGGTTTATCAAAAAAGCGGCGTTATTTTAACGGGGATCGGCGTTTATTCCTATAACACCGCCGATAATGAGGCGGCAAAAATACGCAACAGCGTTCAGGAAACGGTCATGGCTCACGATTGGGCGCTGCAGCTGCACGGCTTTTATGTCGATACGGAAAGCAAGAATATGCGGTTTGACGTTGTTCTGAGCTTTGATATTGCCGGGAATGAAGCGGTGGATATCCTGACAAAAGAGATCGGGGCAAAATATCCCGGCTATACATTACAGATCGTTCCCGATATTGACGTATAAAATATTCGTACACAAAAAGCACTCTTCATTGGATTGAATGGAGAGTGCTTTTAAGTTTTTATCAATAATTTATCTTGTAATTTATTCCTGTTATGCCGGCAACTCTGCCGCGCTTTAATTCCTTTTCATTGTCAACGTGCGCAAGAAGCCACTTGCTCTTTGCGACTAATTTTTTGTCCGAAACCTGTTCTTCAAGCGGCGTGTTGGTACCCTCAGGCAGCGCGACCACCCAGCGGAAGCCTTCATCGCTTACCTGGCACGGGGAAAAATGAAGCGTGGTGGCAAATACCTCTATCGCCGTTCCCGCAGGCACAAAGAAGCCCTTGAATTTTGAAGAATCTATCTTATCGTCCTTGATATCCCAGCGATGGCCTATGATGATAACCAGATCGGTAACCGCAATATTTACCTCGCTTGATGTGTGCCACTCTGTGGCATTGAGCATCGTGCTGTGTCCGTAACAAAATCCGATCTGCGCGGGCAATGCGCCAAACAGCTCGTTTTGTATCGTTTTTGCTATCGGCAGCGCCTCAAATTCGGGCGTTGACGGCATATAGATCACAGCCTCGGGCATATCGAATTTTTTTGCCGCCTCGATTATCCCGTCCGTATCGAGATCTAAGATCCTGCCGTAAGAATCAAACTCGGGATCAAAGACGCTCATTATCTCAATATCATTCTTCATTTTAAGCCTTTCAAGCATGCTATTCACCTTTTTATACCTTTCTTATGTTAATATTTTTTTATTTTTTACTTTTACTTTCACGCCACAGCTTTTCCATGCGTTCATATATCGACCTGTCGATCTGCGGATCCCCCAAAGAAGAACACGGGAGCAGCATATCGCCCGCCGCCCCGGGATCGGTGCAGGCGGTGTCGTTTCTCCATTTTTCTCTTTCTTCCCTGTTTCTTAAATCGGGGATCTCCTTCGGCGCGTTTTTGTCCAAAATCGAACGGTATGCAAACAGTCCCGGCAAAAACATATCAAGCGCTTCATAAACGTCAATGGTGTCCGCATCGGGATTGCCCTTTATTTTTTCAACAAAATTGTACATCGAATAAAAATCCGAGCCGCCGTGTCCAAAGCCTTCCAGCTTTTCCTCATGACCGTGTGTGGGACAATAGTTTTCCAGTCTTTTTTTACCGTATTGACCCGAAACCTCGTCGGCGTTTAGATAGATTTTGCAAACATCGCCGTCGCCGGCAATTTCTCTCGCGGATTCCATACAGCCCTTTGAGCCGTATGCGCAATACCAAGTTGAATTTTTGTAGAGTCCGCCGTGTACGCTCTTGATGATCCCGCCGTTTTCAAGAGTCACCATTTCGATCCCGAACTGCCCGCCTTTTGCGCCCGTGCGCAGATTTCTTTCATTTTTTGTACCTTCAAAGCCTATCACGGAAACCGGACGCAGCTTTGTCATATGAATTATCGGCCCCAACGAATGAGTACAGTAAAATGTGGAATACATGCGGTTCCTCCAGTGATCCTCCTCACCGTATGTGATCTTCGCCCACAAAGGCTCGCAGTTATGGATATATTCACATTCTCCGTATTCAAACTCGCCTATCATGCCCTCTTGGTATAATTTCTTCATTTCGTATGTAGCCGGCATATAACAATAGTTTTCGCCGTATGCATATATCTTCCCCGTTTTTTCGACGGCTTCAACCAATTCAACAGCCTCTTTCATAGTCTGACAGGGCAGAACCTCACTGAATACGTGCAAGCCCTTGTTTAAGCACTTGATAGCAAACGGCACATGCTGATTTGCATAATTTGCCAAAACCACGGCGTCCATATCATGCTCTATGAAAGCTTCAAAATTGTCATAAAACGCAATGTCCAAGTCCTCTTCTTTTTCCTTGTGGGAATCAAGCACTTCCGGGGATTTATCGCAGATCGCAACTATTTGTGCATTATCCGCTATTTTGCAGTATTTTATCATTTCCGAGCCCCTGCGCGCTCCCAATACCCCTATTTTTACCTTAGACATAATATTTCCTTTGTTTTTTAAGCGGTTTCCCGCATATTTGTCCTCCATTTCCGTATTTTTCATATACTGCGGTCATTCGTCAAAGAATACCGTTCCGACAGTCCATGCATCAAGGGACGGCATATTTATTATTCCGTCCTTTCCCACAGTAAGCGTTTTTTCTTCACCGTACTGTGACATATAAAGCGCCGCCCTTCCTTCCTCTGCCCGTACTCTTATACGGTATTCACCCGTTTTTCCGGGCATACAGTTTGCAACGCTTAAAGACGCCATTGCGCCGTTTTTACAGACTCTTGGCAAAATAACCGATGAGAATGAATCTATAAGCCTTGCCGCAAGCGGCTCCCCTCCTATGTATTCCACAGTGTTGAAAATACGGTCACGCTGTGATGTGCTTATTATCCTGTTCCATATATCAAAGCCGAACACCGCCCATTTTGCACCCATTGATGTGGTTATTACAACGCTTGCTGCTTCGCCTGCATTCTCAACGCCCTGCTTTGCCGACGTGTAGCGGCCTATCACCTCAACGTTTTCTGACAGTCCTATTATCTTATAGCCCTCGCGCTTTCCCGCAAATTGTCCAGACCATTCCCTGCAGGCAATGCCATTATTTACCCGGTGGTCTGTATATTCCTCGTATATTCTGAGCGTATCTATGCGCTCAACACGTATATCAAAGTCATAGCCTCGCTCCGATAGCACCTCTATCGTTTTGGCATCTGTAATAAGCGGCTTTGATAAAAGCTCCGATACCGTTTTATCGGAAATTCTTCCGGCGTCGCTTCCGTGAAGGATCTGCACGCCGTCAGAGCTTCTTAAATATGACATGGGCAGGCTTATATATCTTAAAATGCTCTCCTCCGCCCTGTCAGATCTCTCATATTCGATCGGCGCATTGCATTTTATGCTCCATCTTCCGTCCGGATATACGGAATTTACGCCGCACTGTACGCTTTTTTTATTCGTATCCGCAAGCTTTTCCCAATATCTGCGGTGCTTTGAAAATGCCTCAAATTCCTTTCTGTACCAGGAATAATCCTCCGGGGCGCTCATCATCATGGCATAGCTCATTGCAGTTGCGCCCACGGCAAAATAATAGGTCGTTTCAAAGCAGGTCGCGCTCGCGCTTTTCCCGTACGCCACATAAGGAAGGCTTTCGATCTCGGGGCGGATATCCGTAACAGTTTCCGGACATTCCCGTATCTGCCGTTCTATCTCGTTGCCCTTTTTTATAAATTCGCGCATATCCTCGTCCGTATATGCGCCGCCGCCCGGTCTTATTGCCGGAGGCAGTCCCGTAACATCGTAAATGGTTTCATACAAAAACCTGTTTCCGCTGTCGCCCACAAAGCCGCACACCGTTCCCTGCTGTAAGCCGACGCTTGTATCCGGAAGCAGGCGGTGTATGACCTTACAGCAATCCGCCATAAAATCGGCAAGCCCCGATTTTGTAAATTCAATAAACGCCTTTCTCCATTCAAGACTTCCGTAGCTTATCTCGTTTACAAGCTCTTCTCTTGAAAACGAGCTTCCGTATTCTTCATTGAATTTTTTGATGCAGCTGTCGCAAAAACAGCCCATTGTTACAGGCACGTGATGATTTGGTCTGAAATCATCGTCAAACCATATCGTTTTTGGCTTTATTATGCTGTATGCCTCGATCATTTTGCGTACATAATCCCTGAACACCTCATCCCGCCAGCAAAATGAATGTCTTGCAACGGTACCGTCATAGGACACGAGATTCCCGACGGGCGAATTTTCATAAACCAATCCGCTGCAATCCCTTTTTGACATATATTCACCGTGACCTATGGTATTGCTTATCTGCAGCGAAACACGGATCCCCGCTTTTCGGAACCTTTCAGCAGCCGCTGCCGTTTTCTTTGCAAATTCCGCGTGCGTATCCTGCTTCGGATAGCCGTAGAGAGTTGCGAACCAAACCTCGTCACATGAGCCGGGATTGTCCCCTGCCATTGATAAGAAATTGTCGATGTATTCACCGCTTGTCTGCAATGCGCCCGATAAACGCTGTGTAAGCATAATGATTCAGCTCCTTTTAAATTAACTGTACATACGGTTTATTTTTATCCTTATTTTCACATTTTACAGTATGCCAAGAAAAAAATCAATATCATTTATAACATATTTTTGTGTCAATTTAATAATTTATGTAAAATACCTGTTCACAAACCGCAAATTCTGTGGTAAAATACAATGGATAATGCAATGAACATGAAAAGGAGAACTTATGAAAATATCCATTATCGGGCTGGGGCTTATCGGCGGCTCCGTCGCAAGGCGTTTACGGGGCTTTAAGCAATCAACAATAGCGGCATACGATATATCTGAGGAATCGCTTTTATCCGCTCTGAGGGACGGAGTTATAGACGAGGGCTATACCGACGAAAGGAAGGCGGTTTTTGGCGCAGACCTTATAATCATGTGCCTTTATCCGAGGCTCAATATCGAAAAGATAAAAAACTGCATCGACGTCATAAAGGACGGCGCAATAATAACGGACGTATCGGGTGTTAAGCAGTTTATGGTTGATAATATGCGTGAGCTTTTACCTAAAACCGTCGATTTTATAGGCGCACACCCCATGGCGGGCAGGGAGGTCGGCGGGTATCAGTCCTCCACAGACACCCTTTTTGACGGGGCTTCGTTCCTGATAACGCCAATGAAGGAGAACAAGCCCGAAAATATCGAGCTTATACGGGAAATGGCGCGGTATATGGGCTGTTCCCACGTTGTTACCACCTCGCCCGAGGAGCATGACGCAATAATCGCATACACCTCACAGCTCATGCACGTTGTTGCGATCGCCCTCTGCCAAAATCCAATGATCGAGCGCTCGACCTATTTCAGCGCAGGCTCTTTAAGGGACTGTACAAGAGTGGCAAAGATAAACGAAGTGATGTGGAGCGAGCTGTTTGTTGAAAACAAGGACGAGCTTGTAAAGCGGATCAGGGAAACGGAGGAAAGCCTTGATAAAATGGCGGCGGCGATCGAAAACTCCGACGAGGATGCGCTTCGCAAAATAATGCGCGATGCGTGCGAAAAAAAGCTTAAATGGCTTGAAGAAAAGTAGTACAATATAACGGGCGGGTATTATCTGCCCGGAAAAATTCAAGGAGAAACAAAATGCCCAGAACCAAGGAAGAAACAAAAAACCTGACGCTGCTTGGAAAAAGCGGCACAAAATACAGCGACACATATTCGCCCGAGGTGCTTGAGACCTTTACAAACAAGCACCCCGAAAACGATTACATGGTGACGTTTGACTGTCCCGAATTCACGTCGCTTTGCCCCATAACGGGACAGCCCGATTTTGCGCGGATATATATAAACTACATACCCGATACGAAAATGGTCGAATCAAAATCGCTGAAGCTCTACCTTTTCAGCTTCAGGAACAGGGGCGATTTCCACGAGGACTGCGTGAATATCATTATGAAGGATCTTGTAAAGCTCATGGATCCGAAATACCTGGAGGTAAAGGGTGTGTTCACGCCCAGGGGCGGGATCTCTATATACCCGTTCGCAAGCTACGGCAGGGCGGGAACGGAATACGAAAAAATCGCAAAACAGCGTTTGTTTGACGCTTTGAGGGAGAATATCAGATGAACAAAAAAGCATTGGTGGTCTTATCGGGCGGTCAGGACAGCACGACTTGCCTGTTCTGGGCGATCGACAGATTCGGCAAGGAAAACGTGTCGGCTGTGGGCTTTGACTACGGACAGCGGCATATAAAGGAGCTTGAATGTGCAAGCGGCATCTGTAAAGACGCGGGCATAGAATATACTGTTATAAATACGCCCATAATAAACGAACTGAGCGCAAACGCGCTTACAAGAGCCGAGATAAAGGTAGATACCCAAAAGCCCGAGGGCACGCCGCCCAACACGCTTGTTGAGGGCAGAAATCTGCTGTTTTTAAGCTATGCGGCAATTTGGGCAAAAACGCACGATATACAAAATCTTGTGACGGGAGTTTGCGAAACGGATTTTTCGGGCTACCCCGATTGCAGGGATATTTTTGTAAAATCGCTGAATGTGACATTGAATCTTGCAATGGATTACGATTTCTGCATACATACGCCGCTTATGTGGCTTACCAAAGCCCAAACATGGGAGCTGGCGGATAAATTGGGCGTGATAGATATAGTTTATAACAAAACGCTCACCTGCTATAACGGAATTGCCGGAGAGGGCTGCGGCAGCTGCCCCGCATGTAATTTGAGGCGCAGAGGATATGAGGAATATGTGAAAATGAAAAATTAAATGGAAAATTGAAAATGAGGCTTCCCCCGTAATTGTCCGCAGAGCGGCTCCGCATTGCAAGCAATGCTCTGGGGGAAGGTGTCAAGCTATTTAAAATCGCTTTGCGA
>CACZPW010000194.1 GCA_902783115.1 uncultured Ruminococcus sp.
AGCCGCCCGCTGTTATCGGCACAAATAACGCAAAAACGGGCGGATAATATCCGCCCCTACCACGATACCAATAAACATTTGTTACACCTCTAAACCAAAATTTATATAAAAAATTTTGATTTGTTTATAAAAAGTTTAGAATTGTATTATATAATCTTTATAAAGATGAATTAGTATATAATCAACGTAAAGCTTTACAGTAAAAAACGAAAGGATTGATTTTTATGAAAAAACAACTAAAAGCGGTAATAGCCCTGGCAGTCGGCGTTGTGACGCTTTCTAGCGCCGCATTTGCAAGCTATACGTCATCAAACGGATACGATGTTTTAAAAAAGTCCGTGATCGAAACGCTTGGCACCGATAACTACACTCTTAAATATGAAGTGGCTTTAAAAGCCGACGATAAGGTGCTTGATTCGGTTTCAAGATATGAGGAGCTTGATATTGACAGCGGCGCCTTATATATCGAAGATAAGGAAAACGATGATTACAGGCACAGAGAATGTGTTATAGCGGGCGAGAATTACGAGTACACCTCGTATACGTATGCCGATGAATCGGGATTTTACAAATACCCCATAGATTCTGTCGGAGTAACGGGTACGCTTTCGTTTGATAAAGACGATAAGATCACCGCAAAATATATAAGATTTGCAGAACTTTTTATTGACACGTTCGTGGGGGATCTGAAAAATAATTTTGTATTGACCTCTCAGACAGATGACGCAAAAACATACCGGATCGTATTAAGCTCGGTGCAGGTGCCTGAAATCGTAAATGCGGGTTTTGCGGTAATATACTCGACCATTACGGAAAATGCCGATGAAGAGTATATGAGCGATGAGGAAAAAGCCCTGATGCAAATGGGTGAGGATACCGCAGTAAAAAATGCTTCGCTCAGCTTTACGGTCGATAAAAATAACAGGATAACCGACGCAAAGGCTGAGGGCGTGCTTGAGGGTAACGGTCATTATCTTACGCTTGAGATAAATGCATCCCTGTATGATATAGGCACGACCGTACCGCAGAGGATAAGCGAAGAGGATAGGAAAAACGCACGCGATGTATCCGCCGATTTTGATACAGCGGAATATACTGAAGAAACGGAAGAAACGGAAGAAACGGAAGAATAAAATTATGGCAACGGAAACAGTAAGGATGGATGCGGTCAAAAAGCTCTATAAAAACAAGCGCGGCATAAGGAACATAACGCTTGATGTAAATAAGGGCGACGTCCTGGGCTTGCTCGGCCCCAACGGTTCGGGAAAGACGACAATAATGAAGCTTTTATGCGGGCTTATTAAAAAGGATGCGGGCGAGGTCAAAATGTTTGGTCTTGACGCAGAGGAAAGCTTTGAAAGAGTCATGAGAAAGGTGGGCTCTTTGATAGAAGCGCCCGCAATATATAAAAAGCTCTCGGCTATAGATAACCTTATGCTGACCGCACGGATGCGGGGCGCGGACGAAAAAAGAGCGATGCAGTATCTTGAAAGAGTCGGACTTTTGCAGTATGCAAATGAGCGTGCGGAACGGTTTTCGCTCGGCATGAAGCAAAGATTGGGGCTTAGCATGGCACTTGTGGGAGAGCCTGAGCTTGTTATCCTGGACGAACCTGTAAACGGTCTTGATATAGAGGGCGTTGTCGGAGTGAGGGAAATAATAGAGGAGCTAAACAAAAAAGGAACGACCTTCATCATTTCATCGCATATCGCATCGGAGCTTGAAAAGGTGTGTAACCGTGTTGCGGTTTTATACGATGGTGAAATAGCCGCAGAAAATGAAATGAGCGATATAGAAAGGAGATATCCGTCACTGGAGGAATACTTCCTTGAAAACATCAGGAAAAGGCGAGGTGCCCTGTTATGATCGCATTAAAAAATGAGCTGATAAAGCTTTTTTCAAAGAAAAAATACATTGTATTCATAGTAATAGCGGCTGCGGTTGTGCTTATACGGTTTTTGGGTACGGCGATTTTCAGCGGTATGATAAGCTGGGCGGCAAACAACGGTTTTAGCCTCGGCAAGGGAATGGCGTCGGTATACGATATGATATCGTTCAATATCCGTGTGTTTACTCCGTTTGTTGTGTTTTTGGCGGTGTCCGATCTGTTTTCCGCAGAAATTCAGGAGGATACGATAAAAAGCGTCTTGTCACAGCCTGTAACCAGGGGCCAAGTTCTGGCGGTAAAGACGGTTGCGGCTTTGATAATGGGTTGCGTGTGCTATTTTTCGATGTATATTATTTGTCTTATAATGCAAATTATTTCGGGCGGCGGCTTTAACAATGCAGCTACGGTACTGCTTGCGTATGTGCTTGATATCATACCGCTCATTACCCTTATCACAATGAGTATATGCCTTAATCTTCTTATAAAAGGTCCTGCGCTTTCTCTGCTTGTTTCGGTAATAGCCTACCTTGCCCTTACGTATTTAAGCTACTATAACGGAACGGTAAGCCCGTTTGTTTTTACAAGCTATCTTGAATGGCATAAGCTTTTGATTGGCAGCACAGTCCCCGTAAATGTTATCCTGTCAAGACTGGGTATATTGGCGGGAAGCGTATTGATTTTATATTCAATATCGTATATAATGTTTGAAAATACGGATTTTTAGGGTGAGTATATTTTGAAAATAAGAACAAAATTTGCGATTTCAAATATTGTAATGCTTATAACACCGATAATTTGCATCGGTGTTATAAGTGCGTTTTGCGTTATTTTATTCATACTGAAATTTCCTGTTGAAAAAATGAATATAAGCCGCAGCGCGCTGATAGATCCGAAAATATTTATAAATGCCATAAGTATATGGCTTCACGATAATCCGTCTGCGATAGCTTATGTCCTGGTCTGGTTTTTGATATGCCTTGTCATTTTGGTAACGGTCATAACTCTTATGACGCAATATCTGTCAAAATCGCTTTACACGCCCATCATAAAGCTTAATGATTCCGTAAACGAGATACGGAACGGCAATCTTGATTTGGGCATAGTCGGCTCGGAATACGATGAGATAGACAGGCTTTGCCAGAGCTTTGATAAAATGCGCTTATCCTTAAAGCGCGCAAGGTATGAAACGGAGCTTGCAAACAAGGAAAAAAATATGCTTATCGCAAATATTTCCCACGATTTAAAAACGCCCATAACCGCTATCAAGGGCTATGCGGAGGGAATAAATGACGGACTTTGCGATACGCCCGAAAAATTAAAGCTCTATCTTGATACCGTAACAAAGAAAACGGATATGATACTGGATATGGTAAATAATTTGTCGCAGTATTCAAGGTTAGAGCTTGGAAAGCTTGAATTTTATTTTTCGCAAATTGATTTAAACAGGCTTGTCTCCGAATTTATCTCAGATTACAGCCTTGACCTTGAAAAAAATGATATGAGTGTTTCGCTTGATATTTCAAAAGAGCCTATTACGGTAAAAGCGGACACCGAAAAATTATCAAGAGTGCTGTTAAATATTATAACCAACTCGTTAAAATACAAAAGCTCCGATACGGGGGAGATAAAAGTAAAAACATATATGTCTGATAAGAGTGCATATATAGAAATTTCCGATAACGGAATAGGTATGAGTGATGATGAGGCAAAAAAGGTGTTTGAGAGCTTTTACAGAAGCGACACATCACGGAACTTAAACACAGGCGGAAGCGGTTTGGGACTTGGCATTGCAAAACAGATTGTTGAGCGGCACGGCGGCAGGATTTGGATACGCCCCAATAAAATTGGCATAACAAATATAATTTGCTTGCCCGTAATGGAGGAGAACAATGGATAAAATACTGATAATTGAGGACGATGAGGCAATCGCAGCCTTAGAGGCTGATTATCTTAGGATAAATTCGTTTGAGTGTGATATTGCTTTTGCGGGCGACGTGGGACTTAATATGGCGCTCAATAATGACTATGCGCTTGTCATAATTGATATAATGCTCCCGTTTATGGACGGATTTACGGTACTCACGGAGCTTAGAAAGAAAAAGCAAATACCTGTGATTATGCTGAGTGCAAAATCTGAGGATATTGATAAAATACGGGGTCTTGGCTTGGGCGCGGATGACTATATGACAAAGCCGTTTAGCCCCAACGAGCTTGTGGCAAGAGTAAAAGCGCATATAAGCAGGTATGATATTTTATCAAATAAGTCGGGTAAAGGCATAATAAAATACGGCGAGCTTACCATTGATACCGAGGGCTACCGTGTACACGTCGGCGACAGGGAGATACAGCTTACCGGTAAGGAGTTTGAGCTTTTGAAGTTTCTTGCGTCAAATCCGAACCGTGTTTTTTCAAAGGACGTTCTGTTTGACAGGATATGGGGCTTGGACGCTTTGGGTGATGTGTCGACCGTAACCGTACATATACAGCGAATCCGTGAAAAAACAGGCAATCCCGGACTTATTGATACCGTTTACGGTGTAGGGTACAGATTCGTGGGATTTACAAACGGGTAAAAAATTGAAATAAAACGGAATAAAATATTGACAAGCGTGTAAAATAATGCTATAATCATTTAGCTATCAAAGAAGTAGCTAAATAGATTATATATCAAAGAAAGAATGTGAAGCAATGAACATATATGCTGACAATGCGGCAACGACAAAGACGTCAAGAACAGTTATCGACGCAATGCTGCCGTATTTTGACAAATTTTATGCAAACCCGTCAAGTCTGCACACTCCGGGGCAGGAGGCTATGGAGGCGCTTACAAGGGCGAGGGAAGCGGTTGCAAAATGCATAGGCGCAAAGCCCAATGAGATAATATTCACGTCGGGAGGCTCCGAGGCTGACAATCAGGCGATAGTATCCGCCGCAATGATCGGTAAGTCAAAGGGCAAGATGCATATAATATCGACCGCCTTTGAGCATCACGCGGTGCTGCATACCCTGGACAAGCTTGAAAAGGAGGGTTTTAAAATAACCCTGCTTGACGTTCATGAAAACGGTATGGTATCGGCAGAGCAGGTCAGAGAGGCAATATGCGACGATACCTGCCTTGTAACGATAATGTATGCCAATAACGAGATAGGCAGTATTCAGCCGATAAAGGAGATCGGCGCCGTATGCAAGGAAAAGAACGTTTTGTTCCATACGGACGCAGTTCAGGCGGTAGGCCATGTGCATATAGACGTCAAGGACGAAAATATTGATATGCTTTCCATGTCCGCACATAAATTTCACGGTCCTAAGGGAGTGGGAGTGTTGTATGCAAGGACGGGCATCAGGCTTACCAACATAATCGAGGGCGGCGCGCAGGAAAAGGGCAAAAGAGCCGGAACGCACAATATGCCCGCAATAGCGGGTATGGCGGTTGCCATAAAGGAGGCGTGCGATGCCATTGATACGCATACCCCAAAGATCGTTAAAATGCGTGATAAGCTGATAGAGGGCTTGCTCCAAATCCCGCATACCGTATTGAACGGCGACAGGTACAGCAGACTGCCGGGAAATGTAAACGTATGCTTTGAGGGCATTGAGGGCGAATCGCTTTTGCTGATGCTTGATATGGATGGGATTTACGCATCGTCGGGAAGCGCCTGCACATCGGGCTCGCTTGATCCGAGTCATGTGCTTTTGGCGATAGGCCGTCCGCATGAGATCGCACACGGCTCGCTCAGATTATCCATTGATTATGACAATACCGACGAAGAAATGGATTACATCATAGAGAAAACCAAAAAAGTCGTTGAATATTTAAGAAATATGTCTCCTGTATGGAGTGATTTGAAGAAAGGTAAGAGAGAATATGTTATACAGTGAAAAGGTAATGGATCATTTTAAAAATCCGAGGAACGTGGGCGTTATCGAGGATGCCGACGGTATCGGTGAGGTAGGTAACGCAAAATGCGGAGATATTATGAAAATCTATTTAAAGATAGACAATGATATCATAACCGATATAAAATTTGAGACCTTTGGCTGCGGAAGCGCCATAGCTTCAAGCTCAATGGCGACCGAGCTTATAAAGGGCAAGCCCGTAAAGGACGCCTTAAAGCTTACGAATAAAGCGGTTGCCGAGGCGCTTGACGGTCTGCCGCCGCATAAAATGCACTGCTCCGTATTGGCTGAGGAGGCTATTTCATCCGCAATAAAGGACTATTACGATAAAAACAATATCCCGTATACGGACGATACCTTCAAGTCCCTTGCTCATTCACACGAAGAGGAGTAATTATGTTAGTATCGACAAGAGGGCGGTATGCCTTAAATGTAATGATAGACCTTGCGGAGAATGAAAACGATGATTTTATTCCCTTAAAGGATATAGCTCTGCGGCAGAATATTTCACAAAAATATGCGGGTGCGATAATGTCCGTACTGTCAAAGGCGGATTTTGTAAAGGCGGTACACGGCAAGGGCGGAGGCTATAAGCTGGTAAAAAGACCTGAGGAATATACGCTTGCGTCAATTTTACAGCTTACGGAAAACTCGCTTGCGGCGGTGTCCTGTCTTGAAAAGGGAAGCCCCGAATGTGAAAAAGCGGGTAATTGCAGAACTTTGCCGGTATGGGTAAAGCTTCAGAAGGTAATGGACGATTACCTTGAAAGCGTGACTCTGCTTGATTTGATAAATAACAGTATATAAAAATTCGGGGAGCAAAAAAACCGCTCCCCGAATTTTTATATATCCTTTATAAGTGGCTCCATATCCTTTTCAGGCTCTCTGCCGTATACGAGCATATTCATTGTAACGCCCAAAGCCAGACCTATTGCCGAAAGGGTATCGACTGACGGAACGGTCTTGCCGTTTTCGTAATTTGAAACGGTCTGTACGGACATATTGATTATCCGTGCAAGCTCCTTTTTAGATAATCCCCTTCTTTTCCTCAGAAGCTGTATTCTTTCGCCTAAGTCAAGCCCTTCAAGTGTATCTTTGACAATTATCATTTGCTTACATCTCCGGTTGCTTAATTTTAATACAGTCTATCATAAGTCCCGCTTAATTTCAAGTAAATTCAAAAATTTTTTGCCGCAATTCCTATTTTCTATGTTAGCAATTGACATTTTGCGGCGTGTAAGGTATAATATGAATTACAAAATTAAGAAAGAGGTATTACAAAATGAAAATTGCTTTAATTAACGAAAACAGCCAGGCTGCGAAAAATGAGATCATAGCTTCGACCTTAAAGGAGGTTGTGGAGCCGTTGGGACATGAGGTGTTTAATTACGGTATGTATTCGGCAGACGATGAGGCACAGCTTACATATGTGCAGATAGGTATTCTTGCCGCAATACTTTTAAATTCGGGTGCGGCAGACCTTGTTATAACAGGCTGCGGTACGGGCGAGGGCGCAATGCTTGCCTGCAACTCGTTCCCCGGCGTGCTTTGCGGACACGTTGTAGATCCTACGGACGCTTACCAGTTCACACAGGTAAACAACGGAAACTGTATCGCTATGCCGTTTGCAAAAGGCTGGGGCTGGGGTGCAGAGTTAAATCTCCGGTATGTATTTGAGAAGCTCTTTGTTGAAGAATGGGGCGGCGGTTATCCGAAGGAGAGAGCAGTCCCCGAACAGAGAAACGCAAAGATTTTAAATGAGGTAAAGAAGGTTACACACCGTGACCTGCTTGACATTTTGCCTCAGCTTGATGCTGACCTTGTAAAAGGCGCGGTTGCAGGCGAGAAATTCAGCGACTTGTTCTTTGCAAACTGCAAGTGCGGCAAAATCGCAGAATATGTAAAGTCAATACTGTAATTTGACGGAAAATCAAATATGCGCCGCCGTTTACGGCGGTCGGGAACAGGAGCCGCAGCTCCTGTTTTTTTGGATAAAAAAACGGTGGAATATTGAGAATATTGAGGTATTTACGCGGTAAAAAGTTAAATTTGCATTTTTTTGGAATGTGTGTTATAATTTACGGAACGATGCCGACAAAGGAGAATGGACAATGGAACTGTACCTGTATAACAATATAGAAAACGATGAATGTGTAAAGGGTATCCTTGATAAGGAAAACACTGCGCTTATGCGGAGCATAATAGAATTTGCCGAAAGCTTTGGCGTTACAAAAAACAGCATAAGAGAGTATATAGTAACGCTGCTCATAAATGACGATAACGTATTTTCCCGCATTGCCCAATCGGGCGGTGAGATAGGCAAGGACTTAAAGCGTATCGCGCTTTTTGATATAAATCAGATATTCGATAAGCTTTTTGCCGCAACCATAAAATATACTCCGTCCGATTTTGACAAGGGATATTTCGATGCATATACGGAGTCAGTCACAAGAATGACTGCGTCAAAAAATGCGCAGGAGCTTTTGGAGGGGCTTATTGAGCATTACAGAAGTCTTGGCGGCGGTGAGCTTTCAAAATACTGTGCATTTAAATATGACGGCGCCCTGGAGGGGATAGGCACCATTGAAAATGTCACCTTCGATTCGCTTATCGGTCTTGAACGCCAGAAGCAGATATTAAAGGATAACACTGAGGCGTTTTTAAGGAGCAAGCCCGCAAATAACGTACTGCTTTTCGGCGACAGGGGAACGGGCAAATCCTCATCGGTAAAGGCGCTTCTCAATATGTATGCCGCAAAAGGGTTAAGGCTTGTAGAGATACCAAAGCAGTATATTATGGATATTCCCAAGCTTTCAAAGCTGTTGAGCGTCAAGCCGAATAAATATATACTCTTCCTTGACGATCTGAGCTTTGAAACGCACGAAAAGGAGTACAGGACGCTTAAGATCGCAATGGAGGGACAGCTCAGTGAAAATCCGTCAAACGTGCTCATCTACGCAACGTCAAACCGCCGCCATCTTATTCGTGAAACCTGGGCGGACAGAGACGGCGGCGAGGTGCACAGAAACGACCAGATGCAGGAAACCCTGTCGCTGTCGGAGCGTTTCGGAATAAGCCTTGTTTTCTCCGCGCCCGATCAAAAGGAATACTTGCATATCGTGGGTGAAATGCTTAAAAAACACGGCATAGAGATGAACGGGGATATAGAAAAGGCAGCTGTTGTATGGCAAATGAACTACGGCGGCAGAACGGGGCGCTGTGCAAAGCAGTTTGTCGCAAACTATCTGTCGAAAGCGGAAAGCGAACAGTGAAATAAATTTGTTGTCATACCGCTTGCGTGCGGTGAATATATATATTAAGAGAAAATATACACAGGAGGCGATGTAAAAGTCTTTGGCAAAAAGGCTTGGCATTAAGGAGGATAAGTCTGAATTTATTCAGACAAGTAAGAGGTAATAAGGAATAGTGAATAGGAAATGTACAAAATGCCAAGGCATTTTGAATTATTCATATTGTTCTGTGCCTCGGGAAGGAATGGTTATAATTATGAAGATTCTTAGGAGGAGCGTGGTTTTGCTTGTCTGCACGGCGGTCTGTATGCTGTTTACAAATGCGGCGTTTGCAGACTATGATATAAAGGTGCAGATAAACGGAGTCGCAGATACCGGGAACAGTATAATTGATTTCGGGGAATATGCGCCCGTCCAGATCAACAGCCGCACCTATGTACATACCAGAACATTTGCGCAAAGTGCGGGTATGAAGGTTGGCTGGGATCAGGAAAATCAGACTGCGTTTATAAAGGTGATTGCCGATAAAAATTCCGATAAGCCCATAGAGGTGTACGCCGCGCAACAGTTCGAGGCGCTTGGCGATAACGGTTTCGGTACGCCGTCGAGCATTACCGTGTCAATGATGCTTGATAACAGCGAGGCGGTGTTCAGGTACAATTACGATATCGGCGAGGGGCACATTCGGGGACTTGGCAAGACCTTTGAAATGGACGGCGCCGCAACTCTGATAGATGACAAGGCGCTTATGGTGCCCTTAAGAAACCTTATGGAAATACTGGGACTTCAGGTTGAATGGAGTCAGGAGGATATGACCGCATATATTTCTGTTCCGTATGATGTAAGGATCGGGGACAACCTTGAGGAAACGGACAGGTGGGTACCCGAACGGTATTATGCCGCGTTTACGCCGCCCGGCTATATTCCCGACGGCGTTCATGAGATAGGCGAGTATCTTGGCAATTTCAAGCTTACCAAATACTGTCCGTGCAATATCTGTAACGGCGGCTGGGGCGACAATACCGCATGGGCAGGTAAAATAATTCCCGGTCAGACCGTGGGCGTAAACCTGAAGGACGGTATCCCCAAGCTTGCCTGGCTCTATATCGACGGCATCGGCTGGCGCCGTGCCGAAGACACCGGCGGCGGTATCGGTTATCATCACATCGACGTTGCCGTATCTTCCCACTATGAAGCAACTCACGGAAACATCCTTTACAGGGACGTATGGCTCGCAAAATAAACCTCAGAACGGCGCTTTTTGCGCAGATCGCTGAAGCCGCGGATAAAAGACAGCGTGATGTACAACGGACAGTCGGGGACGCCTGTCCCTACGCGCCAAGGCTACGAATAAAAACAGACTCCGATGTACAACGGACAGTCGAGGACGCCTGTCCCTACGCGCCAAGGCTACGAATAAAAGACAGCGCAATGTACAACGGACAGTCGAGGACGCCTGTCCCTACGCGCCAAGGCTGCGAATAAAAGACAGCGCGATGGACAACGGACAGTC
>CACZPW010000195.1 GCA_902783115.1 uncultured Ruminococcus sp.
CAAGCTCGGAAAGTCCCATTTGTGACGTTATCTTAAACTGTTCTTCAAGGGGCGTTTCCCTTAAACCCCACGCCGCATTTCCGAAAACCATAACGTATCCTCCGTCCTTTTTATAGTCGGTATTTTGCAGCTACCATTTTCGTTAAAGACTTATTTTACTATCATTATCGCATACGTATCTGTATTCTTTGTCTGGACAATAACCTTTACGCAGTCCTTGCCGTAATGAACATAGTCAAGAAAATCATTCTGGTCCGCAGTGCGGGCAAACGGCTCGGCACCTGTGGTATCAAGCATCATACATCTGAAATTAGTCAGTATTCTGCCCTCTGTATTGTTTGAGTCAAAGCTTGACATGGTTGAAGGATCGTTTGCGGTAATCCTTATCATTCCGTCCTTTGTAAGGTAAACATAGCCGTACAAAAATCTTTCCGTATCATTAAAGCCTGCATTCGGTGCGGCACTGCTGCCCATAAATGTACCGTCAAGTCCGTTTTCACCCGCAAGATACAGAAGCTCTATTTCGTTTACACGGTTCTGATAATCTGTACCGATACGGATAACGGAACCCGGAGTCAGCGATTTTGCGGCTATTGTATCGGTTGAGCCTCTTAACTTGACAATAGGATTCATGATCGCTTTTTCAACCGTATTCTTTATGCCGTATGTCAGTTCAAACGCCGGTTGGTTATCCTCGTCTGCAACTGCGTAAACGCTTTGGACTATTGCCATATAGGTATTATAGTTTATCGATTTTCCGTCGCCCTCATCGCTGTGTACAAGGACAGCGTCTGCATAAGCGTATTCCTTTTCGGTATTATATGCTTCTACTGCATACGAATAGTTATTGTTGAAAAACGCCATTGACTTTACCTTGTATTTATCAAAGTCCGTGCGATCCCCGGGCACCACAAATACAACGGTGTTTGAGTCTAAAAGCACCCGTCCGCCGACGCTGCCGCTCTTATAGTAACGGGCAGTAGACGTCATGGCCGACGATACAAACAGACTTTTTTCTGAATTTTCATACTGACCGATTCTTGTTGAATCTATTTCGTTTACTTTGCCGTCATCATTGAGCTTGTACCTTACAACGCTATCGTCTAAGCTCTGGATCATGCTATATGACGGCTTTTCGGTTGTTCCGTCAAGTCTTATCCTGTCTGCAAGCACATAGTTTTTGATTATGCCCCTGTCGGCGCACAGGATTTTTATTCCAACTGTTTCACCGTCATCTTCATTCCATGCACGGATAAGGTAACCGTAAACAAAGCCACCCGACTTATTCTTTACAAACGCCGCTATCTTGCCTGCGCTATCAAGCAGGAAATCACCCTTGTCGCCACTTACTATCTGGTATTCACCGCTGTTGGGATATGACGGTGAAAGCCTGAATTCATTTTCTTCTACATCTATTTCGCCCGTTGTGTAGTTCACATTTGTAACTTTTCCCGTAATGTATTCTCTGACGACCGTAGCAACAAAAAGCTGCTCATCCGCACTTTTTGTATATGAGATAACATCCCATTCAAATATATCATCAAGCTCAACATCGTTCCCTTTTGTGTCCCGTATAACAAGCCTGTCGTATGCGGATTCATCAAAATCCATAGACTTGACTCCGTATTTGCCGGAAACGATTTTTTTATCAAGATTTATTGCATTTACCACGATATTTTGTATATCATGGATAAGGACCGTGTTATAATTTCCCGATTTACTGTCCTTGATAAGCTCAACATAGCCCTCCTTGGGAATAAGATACCGCTCATTGAAGGTACACGCCCTCTCGTTATAAACAAAATTCGCCTCAACGCCCACCTTTGCGCGCTTTGTACCTCTTACACCCTTTTTCTCGTACAGATAGGTACCGTTTTCAAATGAAACTATATCCTCTGCATCTATTTTTAAGACCTCGTTCTGGTCAATATCCGTAATATAAACTACCGTGTTTTGACCGCCGTCATCTTCATCTCTGTAGTATACGGTCACATAATAGCCCAAAAGCATTTCCGCATTCGTTTTGCCTGCATTCATACGGATATCGTTTATTCTTATCTCGTTTTTTTGCAGATAGGTTTTACCCTCAAGTGATGTCATGGAATTTTCCGTGATCCTGCCCTTGGTCTTGTATATGTCAAATTTCTCGGTAAGCAAGGTCTTATCCTTTGATACGCTGTATGTCGCATTTCCGTCGCCACGCATAGAAACTATATCCTGTATGCCCACAAAAAGCGAATTGTAAATCATTATTACGGCATTTTTCTTTGTAAGACCTTCTGTCGTGTTTTTCGTCATATATTCCGAAATACCCAACTGCCCCGCAATCATAAAATATCCCTTCGGATACCCGCCGTTTGCGTCTGCGATATTTGAATATCCCAAAGTTGCAACCAAAAGCTTTGAAGCCTGGTAAAGCGTTATCTCATCATCAGGATTGAATTTACCGCCCGTACCCGAAACAAGCCCCAGTTCAACAAGGTGGTTTATTGCGCTGTATGCCTCATTTTCCGCACTTACATCGGAAAAATGCGAATTACCCTTGTATTCGCCCGCATCCGGATCCGCGATCGCCGCAAGTATCTTTGCAAACTGCGACCGCGTAAAGGGCGCATCCTCATCGCTTGTTTCTATGTATCCCGGCCATACCTCCATACCTTTGAGCAACCCTATGGCATCTTTATATCTTTTTGACGATTCCGGGGAGTCTTCGGCGCCGTAAACAGGCGTAACGATATTGCCCGATACCATAAGCACAAGGCACAACACTACCGCAAAAAACTTACTGATTTTACGCATCTTCTCTATCCTCCCCGCCTATATTCAAAATTTCATACAGCATTTTTGCCGCTTCCGCCCTTGTGCATTTATCGTCGGGCGCAAAGCTCCCGTTCTTGCCGTTTATTATGCCTGCACCGCTCAACGCCTTTACTGCATCCTTTGCGTATGCGGCAATCAAATCACTGTCTTTAAATTCCGCTTCTGTTCTGCTCACAAAGACTACACCGTTTGCAGCCGCGATTCTGTATAACATTACCGCAAATTCCTGCCTTGTAACGCCTCTGCCAATACCGAAAGAGCCGTCCTCGTAGCCGCTGATCATACCTGCATTCTGCGCTGCCGCAACATAGATATATGCCCAATGTGAGCTGTCAATATCGCTGAAGCTGCACGAAACACCGTTTTTATCAACGCTAAATGCCTCTACTAAAATCTTTGCACATTCCTCACGGGTCAGGGTGTCGTTCGGACAAAATTCGCCGTTACCCTTGCCGCTGAGTATTGATTTTTCGGCAAGCCACTCTATTGCCTTCTGCGCCCACGGAACGGATGCAATATCCCCAAACCGTCCACCCGATGTGTCATCAGACGATACATCGGTCGTGTCCGTGGTTATGGGCACTGACGGATAGACTGCGGAAAAGCCCGAAACAGAGCTGCTGCCGCCGCTGCCGCCGCCCGATGAGCCGCCGCTGCCGGTCTTTGATTCCTTCTGCGTTGCATCCTTTACGGCATTTATAAATGCCGTCTTCATATCCTCAACGCTCTTATATTCCTTGCCTGCCATCACCTTATCTACCTCAGATGGGTGCAGAAGCTTATTGTAACCGCTCAGATCAAAGCCTATATAATCGTTGTTCTCGCTTACAAGCTCACTAAACTCAGACCAATTCTGCATAGTAGCTACAGTGTTGAGGTAAACACTGTCACAAAAGCGTTTTACAATGTCGTCAACCGATTTAAATCCGCCTTTTTGAATATCTGTGTTTACCGCCGATTTGTTTTTAAGATTTGTATATATTCCGTATGCTTTTGTTGTCTTGATAGCGAGTATGTCATCACATTTTTCTATATTTGCCTCTACATCAGCCGGCTTGTCTATGAGGTTAAACGACCTGACAACTGCCGCCTCATAGTAGGCTTCAAGAAAGTCCGCCGCAAGCTTATACTGTTTTTCACAGTTTGCAAGCTGTGTAAAGCTTTCAGAATTCAAGTCCGTATATTTTACGCCGTATATTTCATCATCTGCTTTGCCAAGTCCCAAGCTGCGCAGATTTTCCTCCGCATCAAGGATCGCCTTTATTCCCGACGCACTCTTTTCACTGCGCGCCTTTTCAAGATCTTTGACTATCAGCGATACATCACCCGGATTAAAGAATGCGGTGCTGTATCTATCTGTTTTTCCATATCCCGACACTACGGCGGTATACTCGCCTGCGCCGCTGTTTAATTTGAATTTTGTTTCATATACTCCCTGCTCATTTGTATACACCATATAAAGTGCCGCAACATTTTGGCTGATATTGAGGTCTGTAAGCGTGTCCATATCCGATTCCGTGCCACCCTTTGAAAGCACGGTTATCATAACACGCTTTTTGGCGTTTGCCTCACCCAATTCGCCCGATACGGTAATTATGCGAGTATCGGAGTCTGCAACAACCTTTATTTCATTTTCCGCCTTTGCCGTAACGCCCATAATAAGCATTGCCAAGACAGCCGCTGTGATAATTATTCTTTTCATTAGCTTACCCTCCGCTTATTATTTACCGTTCTCAGTCAGGCATTTTGAAAAAGCTGACATCATCTACAAACAAATCACTTGTCAATGCCGAATCCTCAGTTCTCTGTGATGTTTCAAAGCTTATTCTTGCACTTGATATATCGGCGCTCCAACTAAGGTCTACAATACCTGAAATCTTGTGCCACTCAGCTGTCGGATTACTGATATTGAGAGTTTTTTGTGCTTCCGATCCTCCGCTTGGCGTATATCTCACGCGCGCGACCGCCCAGCCGCCTGTTATATCAAGCTGTGGCCTTACATAGGCTTCAAGATAATACGATCCGGGACCATATTTATTCAAAATACCCTCTACCCGCTGTGAAATACTGCTGTAAACCTTTGTCCTGTTTGCAAGACGACAGCTTGCCGCACCCGAAAATACATTATCCGAGGTGGTCATTACCGTTGAGTATGCTGCAGTCCAGCCCTCGGTGCCGTTTTCAAAATCGGAATTTACAAGCTCATCGGGATATTGAAGGTTTGAAAATTCGATCTCATCTATATATGATACTCTGCCAGCAGAGCCTTTTGTTTCAAAGCAAAGCTTTACCCTGTCATAGCCTAAGGTATTTACAAATACATAGTTATTCTGCCATGAGCCGCTTGATTTTACGGTAGTTCCCGCCTTGCTGATAAGCTCATTTGAGTCTGCATCAAGTACCTTGAAGATAACGTCCTCACTGCACTTTGATTTAAACGATATCATACCCTTACAGTGTGCAATAACGTCTGTTTCCTGATACGCTCTGCTGCCCGACTTTGAAGAGGTTATTTTCAACGCTCCGTCTCCGGCATAAACACTCGCTGATGAAATCTCATAACAGCTGCTATCGAGTACCCAGCCCATATCGGATGCTTCAAAGCCGCCGTTTACTATCAGATTTCCCGAAACGGACGCATCGTCCACATACGCGCTTCCTGTGCCATTGTTCATAAATTTAACAACGGCGCTGTCGTTATCCGCACTCTTAAAAAGTACGGAATTTGTATTCCAGTCCGCGCTCGGCTCAAGCTTTTTCACATTCGATATTGCCGTACCTGATTTTGTGTACACTCCGTAATCAAGATCCGCATCGCCCTTACCTAAAAAGCTCATTTTATACATACTGTTTTTGCTCAAAGTAACAGGCTGTGAACATTCAGACGCACTGCCTTTTATTTTAAGTGCGGAATAGCCGCTGTATACCTTCTCGGAGGAAAGAGAAAACGCACTGCCCATATCCCACGCCGTTTCAACTGACGGTGCAGCCGGATATGAAAAGCTCTCGCAGTATGAATACATATTGTTAAAGCTTTCAAGGACAAATGTCTGTATTGTCCGCCCGTCATCCGTACCTGACGGAACGTTGACGCTGTTTGTAACATTTTCTTCTGCGCCTGCTGCAAGGGTTATATGCTTTGCACAAATATCCTCCATTGCATTATCGGCGTTATACAGTACCGTTATGACAGCAACGCTTTTTTCCTCCTGCGCGGTGTTTTTCACCTTTACCGAAGAATTTACACTGCTACCCGGTACAATAGCCTCCAAAGGCTTAGCATCGCTTCCCGTATACAGAGCCGCACCGACATTTATGCCGGAACCGTCCGTAACCACCTCAAAGCCGGAATCGCTCAGTCCGTTTTCCGCCCTCGCCGTCAATACGGGTTGCAGGGCTGTGCTTATGCACACCGTTACAGCCAAAAACGCCTTGGCTAATTTGATTCTGTTCATAACTTCAGCCTCCAAAAACTCAATCGATTTTTTCTACTTTGATATCATCCATCAAAACCTCACCGGCACCTGATTTTATGCCGAATATGATACCCAATTGCGTGCCGTTGGCATTTTCCACGGTAACGGTTGTGGAATTCCTTACAAATTTATATGTAAGCAAATTGGTTATAAGCTGAGCTGCGCCCTTGTTTGCATTACGGTCGTAAAGCTGAATGTGGGGTACAACATTCCTGCCTGATGTACGCTTACAGTAAGCGCTCAACCTGTATGTGCCGGGCTTGTCCACCGTAATATCCTGAACCGCATACACGCTGCCCTCGCCGGAGGATTTGAAGTAGATCGAATTTGTACCGCTGTTACATTCACCGGAAAGAGATATCAGTCCCTTTGTATCCGCCGATGTAACCAATCTCCAGCCGCCCAGACCTTCCTCAAAGCCGGGATTGGCAACCATATTCTGTTCACCGTCATCGTCTGTATTTACAGACACCACCTGCACGTCGTCGATAAGCACTGTTCCCTCGCCATCCTTTGCTCCGAAGCAGAAGGTCACGCCGTTTTCCGTTTTCATGGGAAGTGCTATTACGGTCGATAAATCCTCATATTCGCCCTTTCCTGCGCCTGTGAGTGTTCTGAATACCTCCTTGCCGGTATCGTTGTTTATCATTGACACATACGGAACGGCGGCGGATTTCGGATCGGCTTTTTTGAATTTTGCCACAACCTTGAATTCCGTCGGCACAAACGCTTCGACCTTTTGTGATACATAGGTCTTTCCCGTACCTGCATTATTTACCGCTATTGCGTATTTTCCGTTTTTCTTATCATCTGAGGGAACAATAGTACTGCCGCCCTCGGCGTTTATTTCCCAATCTGAGATCGCAAGAGATTCAATGCCCAGAGCCGAATCGCCCGTAACATCTTCAAACCTGCCGTTTAAAACCAGATTGTCGCTTGTTGCGGCAACTGCCGACACTACCTTCAACGGCTCGTCGGTCACGATGTATAACAAGTCGCTCATCATTACTCTTGTTGATGCTCCGACCTTTTCCGTTTCCGCCTTTGCGCCGTACATATCATATATCTGTGCATCGGGATTGGATATTGTCAGAGTATATTCCGTAGGATATGCCGACAGCATGGATACATATTTCCCGTCTGAGCGCTTAAATACATGATCCACACGCATAACATCGGATTTTGCAAAGGCAGGTACCTTTCCCTCGGCACTATCGCACTTTGCAAGCATTGCCGACAGCACAGCCATAGCCTGATAGCTTGCGGACGGTGATTTCGTTCCAAGCGTATTATATACCTCATCACTGCCCTCAACGCCCATGCTTATAACCCTGGAATAGCCTGCGGCGGCAAAATCAGCCATGGTCTTTACAAATTCAACCGCTCTGTTTACCTTGCCCTCAAGCTGGAAGGACATATATTCGCCCATCCAGTATTCCATATTCGGCCACTTTGCCTTGAGTGCCGCTATTTCTTTTGAAAATGAGCTCTCACCCAGATAGCCGTGAACATTGTATATGTCAAAGTACCCTGTTTTGAAGCGGTCGTCTATCATTTCCATAGGCATTTCCGTATCCACTGCGCCCGTATGGGGTGCCGAGAAACCGCTCAGTACCACAACGCAGTCCGGATCCGCCTTTTTTGCTTCCGTATACGCTATGTGCAAAAGCTCGTAATATTCCTCCTTTGTGCCGGAGAAGGTCTGCGCGCTGTATGGGAAAATGAAATTGATCTCGTTATATATCTCCCAATACTTTATACGCCCCTTGAAGTGGGATACCGTAGTGCGTATATAATTCGCCCATTCCTCCTTGTCACGGGGCTGCCACCGTTCGGGCAGATCGGAAAACTTTTTGCCCTGCGCCCGCTTCTCCGCAGACGGCTCCAGCGACGCCCAAGTGGGTGGATAACCCAAAACAGCCATCACATCACAGCCCATCTCCTCTGCGTAGTCGGCAGCCACCTCCGCCGTAGTGAAATCGAATTCACCCTTGACCGGCTCAAGTCTTGACCATCTGAAATCATTCATAGCTCTTATCGTGCTCAGATTCATAGTTCTCATAAAACCGTAATCTGCGCCGGGAGATATCTGTAAGCCGAATATGTCCTTCATATTACCGTCGGGTATCGTAGCGAATGTATTGCATACCGATATCGCATTATCATAGTCAAACAGCATCTCCTCGCCGTCATATATATCGGCATGAACAAGATAGTAGTTCGGACCCTGGATCTGCGGCAGCGCCGCCTCATAAATATGATACTTACCGTCGGGCGGCACAGTTATCTGTACCGATGAATTACCGACAGCAATATTATTGTTATCTGTAACACCAAACTCTACCGTATAGGTTTTCGGTTTATCCGAATGGTTTATGGCGGCCAACGGATAAAAAACATCTTCGCCTTCATAGAACATCTGCTTTGACGGTATCCACACAGGCGATATAGCGGTATATCCGAGCTGCTTTTGCCATTCGGTAATATAAAACTCGGTTCCGGTAAGTCCGTCATGCGTGATGAGTGACGTATCCTTATCTATACTGAAATCTCCGTCAACATTGAGATCAAGCTCTTCCGCCGCCTTTGCTCTGGTGGAGAATTTGACCTTTCTGACATTGAACGGGGATATTTTATCAACTCTGAAGTATGCAGGCAGGATATCCTCCGTCATTGCGTCGCCCATATCTACACTGCCCATAAGGACGCCGTCCTTATAGATGCACATCTTGTCGCCTGCCTTCCAGGTGCAGGCAACGTTGAATTTATCGCCCGCCTCCCAGTCAAATTCCGGTATCCTAAGATATTGTGAGCTTGTTTTGGACTTGTAAAGGAATATCATACCGGTCTCGGGTCTGGGCGGTGCATAAAGCGCAAATATATTTATTGAAAGTCCCGAAGTTACCTTAGATGTAAACACACCCATTGCAAATTCGTAGTTATTGCCTATTCCGCTCATAGGTCTGACAGGATTGAAGGTCATTTCCATCGTACCCTCGTCCGGGCGTATAACGCCGTGCAGAAAATCTCTGTAATTATCCGCCTCGCCGTAGAAATAATGCTCCGTATCAACTTCTCTTATCCCGTCAGTCCAGCCCGCGTTCTGCATTTCCTTAAAGGTCTTTGCAAGATCGTCAAGCGCGTCCTTATTCGCATCTGCGTCAATTTCCGTATCGGATATTATGATGATACCGCGGGTATCGTAAAACACCTTTTTCCCGAACGCCTCGGATATTGCACGCAGCGGTACAAAGGTGCGGTCGGATTGAATAAAAGCCGATGCATCAAGCTTTATTTCATCACCGTTTACCTTCATTATATCACTGCCGATGACAACGGAGACCTTATCCGCATCAAGCGAAATATCGACTCTTCTCTCGGTGCTTTCATAGTCTACCTGTGCGCCGAGACTCTCTGAAACAAACCTCATGGGTACAAGAGTACGGTCATTTTTTATCATTGGCACGACGGAGCTGTCCGCTTCGTCTATAGGCACTGTTTCACCGTTTACAAACGCCCTGCTCTTGCCGATCGACAGTACAACGGTATTTATAAGTAACGGATTACTTTGATCATCCTCCGCAAACGCCTGCGGCATCGCAAAGAACATGCCCGATGTTATCGCAAGGGCAAGTATGCCCGATACAAGCTTCTTTAAATTCAAATCCAACACCTCCCAAAATGAATCAGTCGTCGATTTTTTCTATTTCAATATCGTCTATATATATTTCACCCTGACCGGAATAGATACCTATACCTACGGTAGCGTCCACCTCACCGTTTACGGTAAATTCCGCCGCCTGATCGGTAAATGTGTAATTGTTTACACTGCTGTCTATATTTAAGAATGTATTTTCCGTTACACAGGTAGAGTTATTTGTAAAGAATATATACGGGCGGAGACTGTCGACATTGTTACGTCTGCACACCTTTACGCTCAGCCGGTATGTGCCGGCAGCGGGTATGGTAATATTTTGCGCCGCATAGCCTCTTGCATTTACTTCATTTGTCCTTATCCACAGGCTGTACGAGCCGGAATTTTTCGTACCGGAGCTTACGGCAGTGCTGACATTTCCGCCCGTTGCGCCGGTAAGAGTGTTGATTTTTACTATATCCCAGCCTGTAGGCACTTTATTGTCAAGTATCTCAAATCCGGGATTTGTTACAAGCGCGCCGATATCAACAACATCGGAAAGCTTTTCCACGGATATATCGTCAATATATATCTCGCCGAGTCCCGAATAAATTCCCAAGCCGACAGTCGCCTTTTTCTTTGTAGGCGCCGCAACGGTTATTATGACAGACTGCGATATGAATCCCGTTCCCTCTATATTGAGCATTGTCGGCGTGTAGGTGCCGGTATCCCCGTCAATGTAGAACATATACGGAGTAAGTCCGCCGTTATCGGCATTTTTGCGTATTTTTGCGGTAAACTTGTATGTGCCCGCCTCACTTATGTCGATATTCTGGCATGCGTATACCCTTGCACCGTTTACATTTGTTCTTAACCACAGACTGTATTTGCCCGAATTGTGTACACTGCCGCTGAGCTTTATCGAACCTGCGGAGTTATCGTTCGCACTCTGTGCATTAAGCTTTTTGAGTACCCAGTTTGTCGGAGTGCAGTTTGAAAGTCCGACCGCCGCCACATCGCCGTCAAGATATTCAAAGCCGCCGTTTTTAACGATAGCTCTTGTATTATCCTCCGCTCTTACGATTTGAGCACTGCTGTCGGTTACTATGTACATTATATTTTCACATACGACCCTGTAGCTGCCGTCGGATTGCTCCTCAACATCAAGAGTTCTGCCGTAAATATCGGTGCAGGCAAAAATATTACCTCTTAAATAGATACCAAACGGCTCGTCCGACGCACCGAATATATAGAGCTTCTTTCCGTCCGTTCTTGTAAGGCTGTAGCTTACATTGAGCAGTCCCGAATTTGTAAAGCTTCCGGCGCTTGTATTGTAACTATTGCATTTTCTCAGATTTGCCTGCAAAACGCCTACCGCCTGATATGCTTTCGTTGGCGAATCGGTATGAGGTACGGTATATACTCCCTCCTGACCGAACATTGCAAAATGGTAGTATCTGTCATACCCTGCCGCCAAAAATTCAAGCGGCAGTCTTACGGATGCGTACGCACGGCTATCATCGCTTCCCTGCTGATACGGGAATTCCTCGGTCATAAACGCCTTTATGCCCGGTCTTGCGGTCCTATACGCCGTAAGCCACGAAGCTACGGACGAAGCTCCCGAATAGCCGTGTACATTGTATATATCAAAATATCCGGTCTGATATTTTGACTTTGTAAATTCGATCGGCATATCGCAATCAACTGCGCCCGACGGAGCCGAAAATCCGCTTATGAGTATCTGACAGCCGGGATCTGCACGCTTTGCCGCAGAATATGCGATACGCAAAAGCTCCGCATACTCCTCGGTAGATCCCGAGAACGCCGCCGTATGGTATGGCGGATGGAAGTTTACTTCATTATATACTTCCCAGTATTTTATCCTGCCCTTATACCTGTCTACCACCGTATATACATAATTTTCCCATTCCTCATAGCTCTTCGGCTTCCACCTGCCCGGGCGGTATTCCCATGTAAGAGCATTACCGTTCTTGCCCGTATAATCCTCTGCCGTAGGCTCGGTTGCCGCCCAGCGTGAGGGATAACCCAAAACGCCGATCATATCTATGCCCTCGCTTTCGAGCGAGTCCACATAATCGTCCATTTTCTTCCACTGCCAATTATTCTTGGTAGGCTCAAGACTGTACCATATAAAATTACCGAGCCACATTCTTGAAGATGTTACATTGAGCTTTTTATATACGGATACATCGCTGTCATAGCTTATATGATGTCCGTAATATGTCGACAAAGCTCCGTCCTCGCCCAAAATAACGGGAATAACGCTTATATTGCTGTCGTATTCCTTATATCCGCCGGAGGCGTCGGTAATTTTTGTATGTACTTTATATAAACCGGAGGCTTTGATGCCCCGGATAGGTATCTCGTTTATATGATACTTACTGTCTGATTCAACATTGATAGTTGCTGTTTTTGTAAACAGTGCATTTCCGTCAACATCGGAAACGGAAATATCGACAGTATGTACCTTGTTACTACCGGAATGATTGATGCTCATTACCGGATAAACAACATCTTCGCCCTCGTAATAAACCTGTTTTTCGGTACGGAACGCAGGAACTGTTTTGTTATACAGAGTAGATGTGTTCCAATCCGATTTGTTTGTTACGGTTTTTGTAAGCCCGTCTGTTGCAAGAAGTGTCGTATATCTGTCGACCTTGAATTTGCCGACCTTTGATATCTGACCGCTGTAAAGCTGCTTTGATGAGATCATCATATCGCTTACATGCATGGGTCCTTCCCTGTCTACGGACATAAAATATGACAAGGTATCCTCGTCAAGACCTGCCGGACAATCTATACCTCCGATATATGAAACGGCATCGTCAGTCGCAACGTACATATACATATTGCCGCCGGCTTTCCACGAAACGGCGATATTGAACTTCATGCCCACCGCTGCTTCATCGTAGGCAAACGGTTTTTCAAGATACCACGCACCGCTTCTGGTTTTGAGTACAAATTGTATCGTCTGCTCCTGTCTGGTCTCCTCAAGTCGCGGTAAGCATAGGGCAAGAACAGAATTGCTTGCGTTTTTATCATCTGCCGCACTTGCGATCCTGAACAACATATTGTAATCGTTGCCAAGCTCGCTTGAAGGTCTGTCCGGGCAGACGGTAAACTGTATCGTACCTTCGTCCGGACGGATAATTCCGGGCGTGTAGTAACGGTATACGGACGGTGTTTCCGTAAAATAGATATCCTCCTCACTTCTGAGGCTGATTTTTTGACAGTCTGCATACGGCATCAGATCATCGCCGAACAAAAATGCCTTGATATAACAACCGTCATCTACGGTTTGGGGTACGTCAAACGTACC
This sequence comes from uncultured Ruminococcus sp., assembly GCA_902783115.1. GTDB lineage: Bacteria > Bacillota > Clostridia > UBA1381 > UBA1381 > 12844. The sequence continues at coordinate 13,271 of CACZPW010000195.1, forward strand.
CGTTACAGTTGCGGTCTCGTTTGCCGCAAAATCCTTATATGACCGCGTCACGCCTACAAGCCTTCCCGCATCGTTATAGCTTTCATACATAGCGATGTAAAGATTAAGTCTTTTAGGCTCGCTGTCATTTTTCACCTCACAGCTTGCCGTTAAGCTCTCGTTTGCCGAAAACGAAAAAGCATCAGTGCCGTCGCTGTGCTTAAAATCCATACCGTATGTATTTACGGTATCCTCTGCAAACGCCGGCTCAAATACGGCGCTTACAGCCAATAACAAAACCAATACCGATACGGCTGTGATAATTTTTGAAAAGGTATTTTTTTTCACTGTTTTCCCCTCCCGTTATTCGATCAGCCTTTTACGGCACCGGCTGTGAGTCCCGATACAAAGTACCTGTTAAAGAACACATACGCCGCAAGTACCGGAACAAGCGCAATGGTTGCACCTGCAAGCATAAGATTCCATGACGCAGCGCTGTCCCCCGAATTTTTAAGCGCAACAACGCCGACCATAAGGGTACGCTGCGACGGATTTGACATAGTAAAAATCGTGGGCATAAGATACTCGTTCCACGAAGACTGAAACGACAAGAGTGCAACAGTCGCCACGATAGGCTTTAAAAGAGGTGCAATGACCTTAAAAAATATGCCGATAAACGAACAACCGTCCATCATTGCCGCCTCGTCAAGCTCCTTGGGAAGAGTCTTTATATAGCTTTTTACAAGGTAAATATTTACAATGGGTATACCCAGCATTTTGACAACGATAAGTCCCCAAAGTGACTTGTTAAGGTGTATAATATTCAATATGTCAAACAGCGGGTATACCGTTATACTTCCCAGACTTATAAACATAAGCGATGAAAACATTGTAAATATGACCTTTTTGCCGGTAAATTCTCCTCTTTCAAACACATACGCACACATGGTCGATGCAAATATTGAAAAGCATACGCACAGTACGGTATAGTATGAGGAATTAAATAGCATTCTGCCGACGTTGAAGTCGGAGGAATCGAATGCCATTTTGTAATTTTCCAAGCTCCACACGGTCGGAAACAGCTTATCCGGCTGTGCAAGGATCTCAGCATTTGTTTTAAAAGATGCAAGCACAGTGTAAACTACCGGAAAAATACATACGATAAGTACCAATATCAATATTGCATAGCTAAATATGGAAGTAATAATATTATTTCGTTTCATAGCCCTGATCCTTTCATATTTTTAGTACATATCCGATAGCTTTGCACTGAACTTATTATAGAATATGGCAATGGATGCCATGATTGCGGTCGTTACAAGCGAAAGTGCGCAGCCGTAGCCGATATTTGCCGTCGAATCGGCAAAGCCGGGCACGAACTTGCTTACGATGTATGACATAACGGTAAAGGTTTCGCCCCTCGGCGCGCCGTTTGTCATAACAAGCACATAATCGTTTGTATGCAGCGTTCCCACAAGCGAAAGTAAAAGTATCGTCTGAAGCACAGGCCCCATAAGCGGCAGAGTTATCTTAAAGAATGTAACGGTTCTCGATGCGCCGTCAAGACGCGCAGATTCGTACATCTCCTCCGGGATATTCTGCATCGCCGAAATGAAATAGAGAATATTAAGACCGAAGGTATTCCATACCGCGCCTGCGACAAGCACGAACATTGCCGTACCTGTATTTGCAAACCAGTCTACACTCTCATTTACGATACCGAGCTTGACAAGCCATGCGTTGATTATTCCGAAATAATCGAACATACTCGAAAAAATCAGACCTATGATAGCTACGGCGATAACATTGGGAAGATAGAACATAGCCCTGAAAAAGCCTCTGCCCTTGAGCTTTTTATTCAGAATAACAGCCAAAAACATAGCTAAAGGAAGCTCTATCGGCAATTTAAAGACCGCAAACTTCAATGTGGTAAGCCACGTTTTCCAATAGGTCGTATCCTGTGTAAATATCTTTACAAAGTTATCCCAGCCCACAAATCTTGTGTTTGACGCAACTCCGTCATAACTAAACCATGCAAGCCTTGCCGCCCAAAGTATCGGATATACGGTTATAACCAAAAATCCGATAAGCTGCAATGATATCATAAGATAACACTGCAGATTCATAGACGCTTTTTGGCTTAATACTCTTTTCTGTGCCTGCGTTTTCAAAACCAAACTCCTTCTATCGCTTTGTGTTCCAATCCGGTATTACAAAGCTTTCGCCGTCATATTCCGGATGCATTTCCTGATAAACCTTTATTCCGTCATTGTATATCTGATTAAACTTTGCAACAAAATCATCAACGGACATCTGACCCGACCATACAAGATTTAAGAAATCCTCTCCGGGCGTCGGCTGACCGGTAGTGTCCGCCTTTCTGTTGACAGGCGCCAAAACGCTTATTTCCATAATATTGCGGAAATCCTCCCAGCCTTTTTTAGCGTCCTTTAGCTCAATACCCTTTACGATATCGGCATTGTACGGAATATAAAGGCACTCCTTGTAAAGCTCAACGAACAATTCGTCGCTGTTAAGCCAGTTATATGCCTCCATAACCTTGTCGGCAATTTCACTGTCCTTTACGGTCGCATTTATATAATAGCCGCTACCCACATCGTAATACTGAGAGTAAACATCATTCTCATCGGCAACAGGCATCGGAGCTACGCCCCAATCGCATTTTGCGGGGAACTGGTCGTTATACACGCCCACGTCAAAGGAAAACGCCAGCTTCATACCGATATTGCCCTCTGCAAACCTTGCTCTTGCACGGTCGTTATCAAGGCTCTCTGCGCCCGGCATATAGCTCTTATCCTCTTTGATGCCCAGAACTGTTTCTATTACGGGCTTATATGCACTGTAATCATACTCGCCTGTGGCAGGGTTATATGCAAGATGTCCCGAGCTTGGCGCGGAAGCGGACATAATACCGTTAAACAGTGTGGCGTCCTTTAATTCAAAGATCATACCAAACTCGTTCTTTTCCGCATTTGTAAGCTTCTTTGCGTCCTCGCGGAACTCTGCCCATGTCTTCGGCGGCTTTGCCTCGCCGTTTTCGTCAACGATACCGGCATTTTTAAACATTTCTTTGTTGTATACAATACCGTTTGTTGTTGCGCCGTACGGAAGATTATAGGTTTTTCCGCCATAACGGTTATAGAACTCTCTTATATACGGCTCGTATTTTTCAACAAGCTTATCGCCGCCGGGCATATCCTCGATCGCCGCAATATATCCCGATTCGGAAAGCTTTGCAATGCTTCCGCCGCTGAAAAGTTCGGGAGCCTGACCCGACTGCAGTGCAAGGTCGATATTCTTCGATATATCGCCGTCCTTTACTTCATAGACGATCTTTATACCCTTTTTTGCGCCCTCGGTATTGTTGTATTCCTCAACAAGCTTTGTCATTGCAAGCTTGCTGTGTCTTTCACCCGTCCAAACATGGATCTCGGTTACTCCGTCCGTTGCAGCTTCCTTTGTGCCGCAGCCCGATATCAGCGACAGTGCCGTACACACTGCCGCCGTAGCTGCCACACATTTTACAAATACCGTTTTCATACTTATCGCTCCTTTGCTTTTATCTTACGATAGCTTCTGCATACGGTTCAAGATCGGGGCTGAATATAAACGCCTTTGCCGTCTGTGTCTCCGAATCAAAGCCTTCGCTACTGAGCTCTGCCTTAATTACTGTGTTAAAGTCCTTTTCCCTGTCATATTCCGTTATTTTGACGCCGGTAAGCCTTATATCGCTGCCCTTGCCTTCGTATGTGGCTAATGCAAGCATCGTACCGTCAGCAACCTTTGCAAGGTTAGCCTTTGCGGTAAATTTGCCGTCCTTATTTACCAATGTAAAGAATGACGGCTTGTTCATAACCTCACTCTTTAAAATAACATTATTGTTGACCTCATCATAGTAATAAGCTTTTCCCTCGGAGCCGTTTGCCAGTTCTGTATGAAGCATTTCTACATCGGCATTGTATTTTGGAAATGTGTCAGAGGAAACATGCTCGGGATAATCTGTAAAATTCATGCTCGTAGCAAATTTCTCACTGTTTTCAAGATGTATAAACGGAAGCTTAGTCGTTTCGCCGCTGGTTTTTTTATTTGCATTAAGCACATAGTTCTGCTTTATGTTAAATTTAGTACTCTCATCGTTTTCATTATACATACTATACATATATCTGAAATAGTGTATAAGCCCTTCACAACTCGGAGTTGCTGTCGTATTGATGAGATCCATGGTGAAATCCTTCACATAGCAGTTTGTAATACTGCCGCCCCAGCCGCTGCCGGCCAGACCGCCAAAGCCATGAGATGTATGCGATGGTGTTGATGTTCTCTTAAATGTGATCGTAAAATTCTCCACGCTGCAATTGTCGATTAACGGTCTGTAGGCATTTGAGCTTGTTGATCCGAGAAATGCAGCTATGCCGCCGCCTGCAGGCATGCTGGTTGCACTACTGTTATACTCCCATGACGCATTTTTGATCTTTACGTTTTTGACCGTACCTGCCATATATCCGAACAAACCAAAATAGTCTTTACCATTAGTATTGCGATTTGATGCAAACAGACCGTCATTATCGCTCGGCTTATTGCTCATACCGTAGATAGTATGTCCCTGCCCGTCAAAGGTTCCCAAGAACGGCTTCGCCGCATCAAACGAGCAAATAGGCGACCAAGCATGACCGTTAAGATCGATATCGGTATCAAGAACAAAGGTGATTCCTTCAAATTTTGTCTTATCAAGCGGTACTTCTTTGTTATCATCATAGGAGCCATATGCATACTTTCTTCCCCCAAAAAGAGCAAGTGCTGCAAGTTTTGCGGCACTGTCGATATGGATCGTTCCGCTTCCTGCGTTGATAATATCTTTTATTTCTTGGCTATGCATCCAGCTGTAGCCACCTGTTGCATTGCCGTCCCAAACGGATACACCACTGTCGCCGGCAAATGCGGTCATCGGCGCTGCCATACTGATTAAAATCGCAGCCGAAGCCACTAAGGATATAAGTTTTTTCTTCATAAAATATTCCTCCTTAAAAAATTATATTTTCTTATACACCTTTCTGTGTAATTATATTATACCAAAGCAAAAAAACCATAACAATATGATTTTTTGAACACAAAACGCTTATAAAATATAAGCATTTTTACAAAATATAAGCGTTTTGTGTGTATCTGTCCGAAATTGTTACAAAAAGAGCCGGAAAGGCTCTTTTTATGGGAAATCAGATTATTTTAAATCCATAAGGCTCCAGAGTAAAATTCACGCCGTTTGATACCGCTGCGGCGGCTTTATCCGAAAAATTCATTAAAAATGTGTATTCACCGCGTTTTGTCATACTTATCCCCTTACCGAGCGTTACATCTGGAACCAAAACTCCGGCTTTTTGCATAGCTTCACCGTAGAGCCGATGCAGGTAGTCAACGCCTGTCCTTGCTCCGATATAATATGCCATACCTTTATTATATCCATGCCGGGTAACCGCCGGCTCGCCGGCGTAAAAATCATACTTATAGGTCGCTATGACCTCTGTATCCTTATCGGGGTGTATGCGTTCGCAAAAGTCCGTAACCGTGTATTCACTGCCGTTTGCGATTACGGCATTTTCACCGTAAATACTGTCTATTTCCTCGTTCCATATCCCGAAAACATCCTTAAGTCCGCCCGGGAATCCGCCAAGATGACACAGATCGTTCTCATCTACATACGAGGTAAGATATGTGGCTACAAATATCCCGCCTCCGGCGATATACTCCCTTATCCTTTTAGCTGTGCTGTCCGGCACCATATAAAGCATGGGTGCAGATATAAGCTTATACCGTGAAAAATCAGCGCCGGGGCCTATAACATCAACATTTATGCCGGAACCTTTGAGCGCCTTATAATGCTTTATGCAGGTTTCTTTATAGCCGCGATCGTTCTTCAATCCGCACAGCTCATCTATCGCCCAGCCGTTTTCATAATCATATATTACGGCTACCTGTGAATCCGAACTGCCGCCCTTTAATTTGGCATTATCCTTTAATATCCTTCCAAGCTGCGCCGCTTCCCCAAACACCCTCGTCTCGCCGCTTCCGTCATGGTCTATGAGTGCGCCGTGGAACTTTTCAAAGGAGCCCCGGCTCTTTCGCATCTGGAAATACAAAACGCCTTCGGAGCCGTGCGCGATAGCCTGCATCGACGCAAGAATATTGAGCCCGGGGGCTTTTAGCTTATTGGTATCGTTCCAGTTGACAAGGGACGGCGTGCTTTCCATCATAAGAAAAGGCTTTTGCTTCATACTTCTGAACAGATCATGATGGAATGCCGTCCATACTGCGGTATCATAAACGCTTTCCTTATCATTGTGCCAGCGTGGATAGCAATCCCATGACACGATATCAACATATTTTTCAAACTTGTGGTAATTTATCTCCTCTATCTCCATAAAATTGGTAGTGACCGGCAGATCCGAATATTTTTTGACCGCGCTGACCTCATGATTATAGAACTCGATCATCATATCGTTTGAGAACCGCTTCCAATCCAGAACATGAGCGTGTACACCGATCTCGCCTATCGACGACGGGGATTCTATCTGCGACCATTCCGTATAATGATGACTCCAGAATGCCCCCCACCATGCGTGATTGAGCTTTTCAATGTCATTGTCATATTTTGCCTTGAGCCATTCTCTGAATCTTTCCTGACACCTCGGGCAGTGGCAATCACCGCTTAATTCATTTGAAATATGCCACATTATCACTGCCGGATGGTGTCCGTAACGCTTTGAAAGCTTTTCGTCTATTATGGCTGTTTTTTCACGGTAAACGGGCGATGTAAAACAATGGTTATGCCTCTTTCCGTATATATGCTTGACTCTGTCCTCCCTGACGCGCAATACCTCCGGATATTTTTGCGACAGCCAGGGCGGCCTTGCTCCCGACGGAGTGGCAAGTATGACCGAAATACCGTTTTTATACAGGTTTTCTATAACGGTATCAAGCCACGAAAAATCAAACACACCTTCCTCACGCTCTATCAAAGCCCACGAAAATATCCCGACCGAAACACAGTTTACTCCCGCCTTCTTCATCAGCTGTATATCTTGTTCCCATATACCGTCATAGCCAAGCCACTGCTCCGGGTTATAGTCACCTCCGTATAAAAGATCCTTCTTCTCAAATATATTCATACTCACTGCTCCTTTTTGCTTTTGACAGCGGCCTTGACGGGCACTGTACTCACATTTTATATTTATATAATAGCATACGGCGCCAAGGCTATCAATACCAAATTCAGGCACAAAATGCTTATAAAATATAAGCGTTTTGCGTTTGTTTAAGAAATTCCGGCGCCGCTATTGAAAAAATAAGCGCTGTATGCTATACTGTTGGCGTAAACTACGGCTAACGGAGAGTGGATATTATGGCATTTGCGATACTGTCTATACTTATACTCACGGCTGCTACCATGTTTGTGAGCTTTAAGAACAAGGTGTCACGGATATTTGTGGTATATTTTGTCGGGATAGTTATAATGCTGTTCGCCTCGGTTATGTTTATATCAAAGTTTTCCACATACGATCACTACACAACATTGGACTATAACATATATCTGTGGCTCAATAATCTGCGGTTTCGCCCGACCTCCATTTCACGCCTGTTCAGGTTCGGCACGGCGGTTATAATGCTATCATCGCTCTTGCTGTTATTTATGCTGACAAAAATCAATACCGTTATTAAGGTGCTGGCGGTTATTCCGTTTTTGATATATATACCGCTCAACGATCCCGCCTTTGCATACAGGACGTTTTTGGCGATCCATTCTCTTGACCCGACAGTTTGGGACAGAGTTATCATAGCGGTAATGAACTTTAATATACGCTATAGCTTGTATGTCTGTATCGCATATATGCTGATACCGTTTTGGGCAATATATGTTTATTCAAGAAACACAAGGATCATAATAAAGCAAAGGGATTCGCTCCTGTCGCTTATCTATCTTACGATCGCGAATTTGTTCATAGTGTTTTTCTATGTCACGGGACCGTTTGAAACCATGATGCTTACCAATATCGACCTACTCGGCTTCCCCATGGATAATTTGCGCTGGAACTTCTATACAATAACACAGCCCATTATAGTTATGCTGCTGCTTACGCTTTTGTTTATAACAATTTACTGTAAGCCCTTCGGAAGCTTTTCCTTGCTTTCAAAGCGGCGCGTTATGAAAGAATCGCGGGCGCTTAACGAAACAATAACGCTTATCTTCCATTCGTACAAGAATATGCTTTTTGCCATAGAGCGGCTCTCACATCAGGGAACAAACATAATAGACAAAAACCCCGACGCCGCAAAGGAGAATTTAGAGGACATACACAGTATGTCAAAAACCGCACTCGATTCGCTTACAAAAAATCTCGATATGCTCAGAAAGGTCGACGCCGCCCCGCAGACGATCAATATCAAATCATGCATAGATACGACGGCGGAAATGATATTGGCACCCGAAAAAATCAAGGTTATTTTCGATATACAAACCGATGATTTTACCGTTAAAGGCGATGAAAAGCATATGACCGAGTGCTTTGTGAATTTGTTTTCAAACGCACGCGACGCAATACGTGCAAAAAACACAAGGTTTCCGTTTGTCAAGATAAAAATGTTTTGCGAGGACGGTCTGTTATGTATTGAGATACTCGATAACGGCTGCGGCATCGACAAAAAGGATATCAAAAAGATATTCCGCTCGTTCTATTCCACAAAGCAGAACGATAAAAACTGGGGTATCGGCTTGAATTATACAAAAAAGGTGCTTGACATCTATGCGGGCAGCATAAATGTACGAAGCAAGCTCGGCAGATATACTTGGTTTCAGATAGTTCTGCCATTATACAGAAAAAGGAGGCGTTTGCTTTGGGAAAAATAAAAGTGGCAATTTGCGATGATTTTGAGTATATTTGCAAATATTTCAAAAACGAAATAGATATGACCGAAGATATGGAATGTGTCGCCTTTGCAAAAAACAGCGCAGAATGTCTTGAAATGGTCAAGCGCGAAAAGCCCGATGTCCTGCTTTTGGATATACAAATCGAGACAAAGGATTCGGGTATTACGCTTATACCTATGGTGCTTGAGGCAAGCCCCGATACCAAAATCATTATGATAACCATTCACGAAAATGATGATTTTATCTTTAAGGCGCTTACCTTGGGGGCGATAGATTATGTTATAAAAACCACTCCCATTGAGGAAATAATAAGCACTATACGGGCAATTTACCATAACGCCAAAGCGCTCAGTCCCGCAATAGCGCAAAAGATCCTGCGCCATGCCGAAACGATAAGCAATCAGAACAAGTCCATACTGTATATGTTTAACCTGCTAAAGGAGCTTACCACTGCCGAATTTGAAGTACTGAGCGACTTTTATTCGGGGCTTTCTTATAAAGAGATATCAAAAAAGCGCGTCGTGGAGGAATCAACGCTGAGATCACAGGTCAGCAAAATCATCAAAAAGCTCGACGCACCGAATATGCGCGCTCTTGTGAAAAACCTGCACGAGCTTAACGCATTTGATATTTTTTACAACACTAAAAATTAAACCTTGAAAGGAAGGATAATAACAATGTCAAGAGCAGAAATTGCACTAAAGCATTTTGAGGAACAAAAGGCGTTTATGGAGACCCGTATAAATGCCGGTATAGAAACAAACCGCAAAGGCTTTAAGAATGTTATTTTTACAGATAAGGACGGCGAGCCGCTCAAAGGTATAAAATTCAGGGCGGTACAAAAAAACCACGAATTTAATTTCGGGTGCAACATCTTCCTCTTAGATGAGTTTGGCGATAAGGCTTTATGTAAAAAGTACCGTGAAATGTTTCCGCAGTTATTTAATTATGCGGTCGTTCCGTTCTATTGGTCGGGCGTTGAGCCGGAAAAGGGCAAAAAACGGTTTGCGGCGGACAGTCCCAAATTTTACCGCCGTCCGGCAACGGATCTTGTTACGGATTATTGCATAGAAAAAAATATACGGATGAAGGCGCACTGTCTTGTATACGATCGCTTTAACCCGGACTGGATAGTAAAGGACGATATTCCGGCGTACAAGCAGCTTATACGCTCACACATGGAGGACGCCGCAAAACGGTACGGGCATATCATCCGCGATTGGGATATCGTAAACGAAGCCCTTACGTGGAAGTGCTACGACACAACGTATGTACACGCATTCTTCCGTGAAGAGGATTATGTTTCATATCCATTTAAGGTTGCAAGCAGCCTGCCATTTGAGCGCAAATTCATAAATGATTCCGACGGGATATGGGAAAACTTCCATTTTACAAGATCGTATTACTACTTGTTCCTGCGTGATCTGGAGCGGCGCGGAGTCGATTTTGACGCAATAGGATTGCAGTATCACCAGTTTATCCCCCGCGAAAAAGAGGAGGAATATGCGCTTGACCGCTATAATCCGATACGTATGTTTGACGCGCTTGACACCTACGGCAAATTCAATAAGCCCATACAGCTTTCGGAGATCACCGTTTCGGCTTATTCCGATTCTGAGGAGGATGAGGCGATCCAGGCGGAGCTTGTAAAAAATATGTACAGAATATGGTTCAGCCACAAAAATGTGGACGGTATCGTATACTGGAACCTTGTAGACGGCTTTACACACGGAAGTGCAACAAACAATATGAGTGCGGGCGAAAACCGCTACTGCGGCGCGCTCTTAAGAAGCGACCTTTCACCAAAGCCTGCATATAAGGCATTGGATCAGCTTATCAATCACGAATGGCATACCGAGGGCGTGTTCACGTCAAATGATATGGGCATTGCTACTGTGAACGGATTTAAGGGCGATTACGAGCTTGAAATCTCCTATAAGGATAAAAACTACACAAAAGCCATAAAGCTGGATAACAGGTATGATATACCTGCGCATATCATTCTTGATTGAAAAAATACGGGCGGCAAAACGGCTAAAAAAGTGTACTTTTGGTAGCACACACGTTGTAACAAAGCACCTTTTGGTAGCACACAGACAGAAAAAAGCACGCGTCAGCGTGTTTTTTTCAGCTAAATTCGCCTTACGGCGAGTTAAATTGTACTTTGTACAGCTAAATTGACTTACGTCAGCTAAATGTGCTTCGCACGCTAAATAAGCGAATTTAATTGAGCTTAAAGCCGCATGGCTTTAAATTTCACATTTGCATTATGCAAATATTTCGCTTTGCACACAGTGCAAAATTTCGCTTTAAGGTAATAAGCAATAGTGACTCCGAATGGAGTCTAACCGAGGGCGACATCAAGTATCATCATCACGGTAAACCCCAGCGAAAACAATATAACTCCGATATTTGAATGTTCACCCGCAGACATTTCCGGGATAAGCTCCTCAACGACGACATATACCATAGCGCCCGCCGCAAAGCTCAGAAGATACGGCATTGCCGGAATAATAAATCCCGCCAAAAGAATTGTGATAACTGCCGCTACGGGTTCTACCGCACCCGATAATACACCGTCCGCAAACGATATCATTTTGGTTTTGCCCTCTGCGTAGAGCGGCATGGATATGATCGCACCTTCGGGGAAATTCTGAATGGCAATTCCGAGCGACAGCGCCATGGCTACGCCCGCCGTAATATTGGCAGAATGTGAAAGATAGCCCGCATACAAAACACCGACAGCCATTCCCTCCGGTATATTGTGGAGCGTAACTGCCAAAAGGAGCATCGTGGTTTTGGAAAACCTGCTTTTGGGGCCCTCCGCCGTTTCCGCATCCAAATGCAAATGCGGAATACTTTTATCCAATATCAGCAAAAACAGTATGCCAAGCCAAAATCCAACTGCTGCCGGAATAAACGAGAATTTACCCAGACCCGCCGACTGTTCAAGCGACGGAATAATAAGACTCCATACGGAGGCCGCCGTCATTACGCCCGCCGCAAAACCCGTCAGTGCCCGCCGGATAGTTTTATTCATTTCTGTTTTTATAAAGAAAACACAAAACGCGCCAAGAGATGTGCCGATAAAGGGTATTAAAATGCCTATAATCATTTCAATCATACATAATGCACTCCTTCGCTCTTTATTTACTGTTATTTTATACCTTATTTTATGCCTGTCAGCAAGGCAGAACCGCCTAATTGAAGCCGCATTGCCTCACGCCTTGACATAAACACATCATTTGTGGTGTCCATAAGTTCTACCTTTTCGTAGCCCTCTTTTTTTAATTCTGCAATAAACCTCTGCATATTGCCGTACCTTATCGGTGACATAATGTCGTGTATTGCAAATGTTCCGCCTTTTTTGAGTACGCGCAGGGTTTCACGCAAAAG
>CACZPW010000196.1 GCA_902783115.1 uncultured Ruminococcus sp.
ATAAACGGCGGACCGCTCACGCTTGAATTTGCGGAGTCGATGTTTGACAGTGAGGATTCGGTAAAAAAGGTTGCGATGCTTGTAAAGGCGTATATGGATATGGGCGGACATCAGCTTCAGCTAAACGCTGTAAATACAAAGCTTATGGAAGACGCGCAGCTGCACCCCGAAAGACACAGACAGCTTGTAGTGCGGATTTGGGGCTGGAGCGCATACTTTGTAGAGCTTGATAAGGAATATCAGGATCACGTTATGCGTAGGCAGCAATATACGGTATAAAAGATAAAAGGATAGTTAAGCAATGAAAGCAATAGTAATTGAAACAAATAAGGATTTGGTATGGAAAGAGGTAGCAGACCCGGTATTAAAAGACGGTGAGGTGCTTGTGGAGGTATATGCGGCGGCTGTAAACCGTGCAGACCTTATGCAAAGAGAGGGACAGTACCCGCCGCCGCCCGGATGCCCTGACTGGCCGGGGCTTGAAATATCGGGCGTCATAAAAGAGCTTACGCCGCAAGCAAAAGAAAGCGGAAAATGGCATATAGGAGATAAGGTATGTGCGCTTTTGGGCGGCGGAGGCTACGCCGAATATGCGGCAGTTCCCCATAATATGCTTATGAGAGTTCCCAAAGGTCTTTCGATGATCGAGGCGGCGGCACTGCCGGAAGCCTTTGCCACCGCATACCTCAATTTATTCATAGAGGGCGGAGCAAAAGAGGGAATGACATTTTTGATGCACGCAGGCGCAAGCGGGCTTGCAAGCGTCGTTATACCAATGGCAAAGGCGTTTGGACTCAGGGTAATAACAACTGTGCTTTCGGATAAGATCGCAGAGTCAATAAAACATCTGAATGCAGATGTGGTCGTTGATACCTCAAAGGAGAATATAGCCGAAGTGCTTAAAAACGAGGCCGATAACGGACACCCGTTAAATCTTGCGATAGACTGCCTGGGCAGCGAGAAGGTGGGCGAGTGTTTCCCGTATGTCGCATACGGGTGCAGATGGATAATGATAGCTACCCTTGCGGGCGATATTTCGCCGGTTAATATGCGGACAATGTATGTAAAAAACATACGCCTTATAGGAAGTACCCTAAGAAGCAAGTCCGTTGAAATGAAGGGGCAGATATTATCAAAGCTTGTAGAGGATATTTGGCCTAAAATTGAGGCGGGAGAGATAAGACCTACGGTATTTGCCGTTATGCCTATAACCGAGGCGGAAAAAGCGCATGATATGCTCAAAGAAGGGAAAAGCGTGGGCAAGGTCGTTCTTACGATACCCAAAAAAGCTTGACAGAAAAGGAATGCCGATGATATGATAAAAGTAGTTTTGATAGGGATCGGGCATGACCATGCAACATCGGTATACGATTCCGTGATAAACCTGGAAATATTCGACGCAGTCGGGTTTGCCGTTCCGGAGCAGGAAAAAGAAGCATTTAGCGACAGAATAGAGAAATATAAAAAATATATAAGCTATTTTGAAATTGAAGAAGCGTTAAGTTTTGAGGGACTTGATGCCGCCATAATAGAAACGGAAGAAGAAAATCTGACAGAGTATTCCATAATGGCGCTCAAAAACGGATTGAGCGTACATTCGGACAAGCCGGGCGGACTTGATCTGTCCCGATTTGAAGAAATGACGGGGCTTGCAAAAGCCAATAAAAAAATTTTGCATTTTGGATATATGTACAGGTATAATCCTGTTGTGGTAAAGCTGCTTGAAGATATCAAAAACGGCGAATACGGCGAAATTTTCGGTGTTGAAGCGCAAATGAACTGCCTGCATAACGATAAAAAAAGGGCATGGCTTAGCAAATTTCCGGGCGGTATGCTGTTTTATCTGGGATGTCATTTGATTGACCTTATACTGAGTATTCAGGGCGAGCCTGAGGAGGTTATTCCTCTCAGCACATCGTCCGGGATAAACAAAATTATGTCCCCGGATATAGGTATGGCTGTATTTAAGTATAAAAACGGCATATCCTTTGCCAAAAGCTGCGGTGCGGAGATAGGCGGATTTATGCGAAGACAGTTGGTTGTCTGCGGCAGTAAAAAGACGATAGAGATAAATCCGTTTGAAGCTTTGGACGGCGGAGGCTTACAGCATTCGGTTGTGAGGGAAACAACCTATGAGGAGGCACAAAAGCTTGACTGGTGGAACAGTACCGTAAAAACCGAGTCTGAAAGGTTTAACCGTTATGACAGTATGATGGAGAGCTTTGCAAAAATGGTTATGGGCGAGATGGAAAATCCGTATTCACCCGACTATGAACTGACTTTATATAAGCTGCTGCTCAAAGCCTGCGGCGTTAAAACGGAATAGACAGTTAGGGAGTAAATTATGGAAAAGGTTTTACTGATTGCCGGCGGAGGCACGCTCGGCACATATACAACCGAAGAATTGGTAAGACGAGGCATACATACCGAGGTAATATGTCTTGAAGAATATCAAAGTAACGATATGGTTACTTATCACAGAGAAAAAGTTAATCGTGAATATATAAAAGGTTTTCTTGAAGGAAAAAACTATTTGGCGATAGTTGATTTCCTGCATTACAAAAACCATGAGGACTATGAACAGGTATTTAATATTTATTCAGAGCATACCGGACAAGTGGTTTATTTATCCTCGTACCGGGTTTATGCGGATAAGGAGCATCCGATAACGGAAACGTCGCCCACATGGCTTGATGTGGAGGTTTCAAAGGATTTTACCGAACAGGAAAACTATGCAATGCCAAAGCTTTACTGTGAGGCGTTTTTAAAAAGCCGTCCCGAAAAGAACTGGACTGTCGTAAGACCTGTCATTTCGTTTTCGGATAAGAGATTTGATTTGTTTATGTATTCGGGCTCAATGATAATTTCGGCGGTGCAAAACGGCGAAAAAATCATTCTGCCAAATGACGCAAAAAACATTACCGCAGGCATCGACTGGGCGGGAAATACGGGCAAGCTTATCGGAAAACTGATACGGAACGAAAATGCAACAGGTGAGATATTTACGGTTTCGTCCGGTCAGAATGTGACGTGGGGCGGTCTGGCGGATATTTACAGTGAAGTTTTGGGGACGGATATTGAGTGGGTAAGTATGGACGATTTTATAAAATACGGACCTGATTTTTCGTTTAATCCGTGGGGACTTATGTATGACAGAATGCTTGACAGAACTGTTGACGTAAGCAAGGTCTTAAAGGCTACGGGAACAGTCAAGGCGGATTTTAAGACCGTAAAAGACGCTCTTTCTTATGAGCTTGGCAAGGTACAAGGAGCCGAATAAGCGTAAAGTGTGATATGAAAGGTACAATATTTGATATAAAGGAATTCTCGATACACGACGGGCCGGGCGGCAGAACGACAATATTTATGAAGGGCTGTCCTATGCGCTGTATATGGTGTCATAATCCCGAAGGCTTAAAAAAAGAGATACAGCTTATGAAAAAGCATAAGCTGTGTACGCATTGCAGACTGTGTGAAAGGGAATGTGAGCATGAGGAATGTAAATCCTTCGGGGTTTGCATACACGCCTGTCCAAACGGCTGCCTGACGATAAGCGGTAAGGTTGTTGGCAGCCGTGAGCTTGCAAAAAAGCTTAAAAAGGACAGAGAAATATATAAAAGCTTAAACGGCGGTATCACCGTATCGGGCGGCGAGCC
>CACZPW010000197.1 GCA_902783115.1 uncultured Ruminococcus sp.
CGGAAAGCAGGGCATTGAAAAGTGGGCGGAGAGCTACTTAAGAGGTATTGACGGAACGACAGGCTCCATAACCAATATCGAGAACAGGACCGCATCGACGATCGAAACGGAGCCCGTGCCGGGAAACTATGTTGTGCTTACCGTTGATTCAAAGCTTCAGGAGGTAGCCGAGGCGTCGCTTAAAAGCAATATACGCGCCATAAGCGTATCGGGCGGAAAAAACAGGGGCGGCGACTGTAACGCGGGCGCGGCGGCGGTCATAGACGTAAGGACGGGCGACACTCTTGCGCTTGCATCGTACCCGACATACGATATGACGCGCTTTAACGAGGACTATAACGAGCTTCTGGAGAATGAGGCGCATCCGTTCTTAAACCGTGCGGTATCGGGTATGTATTCGCCCGGCTCTACGTTTAAGCCGCTTACGGCTATTGCCGCAATGCAGACGGGAAATCTTACCACATCGGAGATAATAAACGACGAGGGCGTTTACAGATACTACAGCGACTATCAGCCGACCTGCTGGATATGGAGCGAATATAAATCAACTCACGGAAATCAGGACGTTACGGCGGCGCTTGAAAATTCGTGCAACTACTTCTTCTACGAGGTTGGAAGGCGAACGGGCATCGACGCACTTTCGGAGTATGCCGCACACTTTGGACTGGGCGAGCTTACGGGCGTGGAGCTTTGCGAGGAATCAACGGGACACATGGCGTCGCCCGAATATAAAAAGCAGGTGGTAAAAAGCGCCACAAGCCGCGATTGGTACGGCGGCGATACTCTGCAGGCGGCAATAGGGCAGTCCTACAGCCTGTTTACGCCGCTTCAGCTTGCAAATTATGCCGCAACGATTGCAAACGGCGGCACAAGGTATAAGGTAAATCTTATCAAAAATATCCGTTCCTCGGTTGACGGAACGGTTGTAAGGGAGTTTGCTCCCACCGTCGTTGACAGGATAGATATGGATAACAGAGTATTATCTGCGGTCAAGAACGGAATGAAAAAGGTTGTGGACGAGGGAAGCGCATCGTCGATATTCTCAAACTACACTATCCCGATAGGCGGAAAAACGGGTACCGCGCAGGTGGGTAACGGCTCAAACAACGCAATATTCATCGCATTCGCACCGTTTGACAATCCCGAGATCGCCGTTGCGGTGGTGCTTGAACACGGCGTCAGAGGTACAAATGCGGGCGGCGTTGCAAAGGATATACTTGACGAATATTTTAACCTTAACGGATCGGGTACTAAGATAAGTGAAAGCGTTTTAAATACAGCAGAACAGACACTGATAAGGTAGTAAGCAGGCAATAACACTATGTGCCGCTGCCCATTCAAACTTATTGACCTATCCACTTATACCTATTACCTATTCACTATTACCTATTACCTATTCACTATTACCTATTACCTATTAACGGGGGTGTGTTAAATGGATAATGAGATGATAAAGCTTAAAGGAACGGGTGACGGAGTAAAGATATGTTTGAGCTCCGACGCTTCTTTTGCGGATATTTTGCTTGCCCTGCAGGAAAAGCTGCGCGCGTGGCGTAAATTTTTCGGTACGGGGCACTGCAATATGTATTTTACGGGCAGAGAGCTTACCAAAAGCGACAGACTCCGTCTTGAAACGGTGGTAAGAGGTCTGCTTCCCGAAAGCACCGTCATATACGGCGAAAAGCGGGGGCTCAGCGATACGACCGAGCTTCCTAAGGAATTTATAAAAGAGCTTGAAAACACTGACGGCGCAAAGGAAACGCCGCATACGGAGGAAACGCCGGACGCGGATATAAAGCAGTTTATGGCAATAAAAGAGGTCGTCACGACAAATTTCAAGAGTAACCGCGCAAGACTGTATGAAGGTCATGTTAGCGGCGGCAGAACTGTTGAATCTGACGGACACCTGATACTTGTCGGAGATGTTGATGCGGGCGGAGAGCTTGTCGCAAGTGGGAACGTAATAGTTCTCGGGCGGCTTTGCGGCAGTGTGACGGCGGGGAGAATGGGTAATGATAAGGCATACATCATAGCCCTTGATTTTCAGCCCTCGGATATACATATCGCCAATGCATATATGGAATTTGATGCAAATTCACGGTACGGAGGCTCTAAAAAGGCATATTTAACAGAAAATATAATACAGGTGGATAATTTTTTTGTTAAACCTGTAGACAAAGCCGAATAATTGTGATAAAATAGACAATAATTGTTAAAATTTTGATTATGAAAGGTATACAGGGCTGATATGGGAAAAATCATATTGATTGCATCGGGCAAGGGCGGAACAGGCAAAACGACCGTTGCGGCAAATCTTGGCGTTGCCTTGTCAAAGCTTAACAGGCTTTCGGTAGCAGTCGATATGGATATGGGACTGAGAAACCTTGATATCTCCCTGGGTATCGAAAGCAGCATAGTATATGATATTTCGGACGTTGTTTCGGGGCGTGCAACCATCGACGATGCGCTCATAAAGCATACAAGGTACAGCGATCTGTATGTTTTAAGCTCGCCGCAGGGAAATGCGGACGGCGCGGAACTTGATACAAAAAAGCTTGGCGGGGTGTTTGAGAGCCTTAAGGAGAGGTTTGATTATTGTATAATAGATTCACCGGCGGGACTTGATAAGGGATTTTTGTATTCGTTATCGGTCTGTGATGAGGTGATACTGGTTACGACTCCGGACGTATCCGCGCTGAGGGATGCGGACAGAGTTGCTTCGGTGATAGAGGAAACGGGCGAAAAGCCTGTACGGCTTATCATCAATAAGATATATCCGTCGCTTATAGAGGACGGGATAATGATGAACATTGATGACTGCGTGGATATGATAGGTATAAGTCCGATCGGTCTTATACCGCAGGATACGGAGCTTTTCAAAGCCGCGTTATCGGGTCTGGCGGCTGTCGATAATCCGGATTCAAAAGCAGGCAAGGCAATTTATAACATAGCAAGGAGAATTACGGGTGAAGAAGTCCCGGTCATGGACTTTAAGACCGAGAAGAAAACGTTTTTCAGTAAATTAAAGGAATTATTTGCAAACTGACCGTCAGAAGGAGGATTATGAATGAATATCGCACTTATTGCACACGACAAGAAAAAAGAGCTGATGATACAGTTCTGTATCGCGTACCAGGGCATACTTGCCCGCCATACGCTGTATGCGACGGGGACTACGGGAAAGGTGGTTATGGAAAATACAGGTCTTAACGTGTACAGATTTTTATCAGGACCCCAGGGCGGTGATCAGCAGATAGGCGCAAGGATAGCATATAACGAAATAGACCTTCTGCTGTTTTTCAGGGATCCGCTTGATCCCGATAAATATGAGCCGGACGTATTTTCGCTGCTCAGACTCTGCGATATGCATAATATCCCCATTGCAACAAATCTTGCAACGGCGGAGGTACTTATCCACGGTCTTGAACGGGGCGACCTTGACTGGCGTGACGTGGTAAATCCGAAATGAGAAAACAGGGCTGTGACATCAAGCGCACAGCTTTTTTATTGCGGCGTTTTATATACAAAACAGGATATTTATACAGACTATTGCAGACAGTGTGTTTTTGCGCTTGGCGTCTTATAAAAAAATTGTAAAAAAACACAAAAAATACCTGTTTAAATTCCTATCTTGTTATTGTAAAACGCAATCAAGTGTGGTACAATGTAAGTCAGGTGATCAAATGGACGAAAGGTTTATGAAGGAAGCCATAAAGCGTGCAAGGCGTGCCATGTCAATAGGCGAGCTGCCGGTAGGCGCGGTTATAGTGAAGGACGGGCGTGTAATATCGAGCGGATATAACAAGCGTGAAACAAAAAAAAACGCGCTGCTTCATGCAGAAATGATCGCAATAGACCGCGCGTGCAAGCGTTTGGGCGGCTGGCGGCTTTCGGGCTGTGATATGTACGTTACGCTTGAGCCCTGCCCTATGTGTGCGGGAGCGGCGATAAATGCGCGGCTTGACAACGTGTATTTCGGCGCATACGATGAAAAAAGCGGCTGCGCCGTATCGGCGGTGGATTTGTTTTCGATGAATCTGCTCTCACACAGGATAAATTGTGCGGGCGGGATCTCGCAGGACGAATGTAAAAAGCTTTTACAGGACTTTTTCAAAGGGCTTCGTAAAAAATGATTCAAAATGAAAGGTAAATGTTTATGAAAAAATTTTTTGCCATATTGCTGTCGCTCGCCATATGCGGCGGTATAAGCGTGGCGGCGGAGAGTGAGCTTGACATGACGGTAATGCCCGAAAACATCAACGGCGAATGGGTATATGAAACGGAGCTTCCAAACGGTGATTACAGTGTGACGGTTACAACCGGCGGTGATACCGAAACGGATGCCAATATATACATAAACGGCGGCGAAAGAGTCAGAAAATATACTCTTGAAGCGGGCGAAACACAGGAAAACGAGCAAAGAGCCGTAATATGTGACGGAAGGCTTGAGGTAAAGATTTTGGGTGAAAACCCACAGGTAACGGGTATTGAGATAAAAGCTGTTCCCACACGTACAGAAGCCGGCGAAAAGCCGACTATATACATTGCGGGCGATTCCACCGCTCAGACCTATAACTATAAAAACGTGTTCCCGCAAACGGGCTGGGGACAGGTATTTTCCGAGTTCTTTACCGATGATGTGATCGTTGAAAACCGTGCCATGGGCGGACGGAGCTCAAAAAGCTACAACAACGACGGCAGACTTGACAGGATACTTACCGAGATGAAGCCGGGCGATTATCTGTTTATACAGTTCGGCATAAACGACGGCGCCCAGAACAAGCCGGAACGGTATATTTCCGTTGAGGGCTACAGGGAGCTTATTAAGGATAAATATATAGGCGAAACAATAAAGCGCGGCGGCATCCCCGTTTTAATGACGCCTACCGCGTCAAGTCATTGGGATAATTGGAAGGGCGAATTCCTTATGTCGCGTGCGTATTACGCAGACCCGACAAGAGAGCTTGCAAAGGAAACGGGAGTTAATTTTATTGATATAAACAGCATAATGACTCATACATGGAATACCATGTCAAAGGAGGACGTTTTATCGGGGTATTTTATTTGCGAGCCTCTTGAGTCAAAGGCGTACCCGGCAGGTACGGACGACCGCACGCACTTAAAGGCAAAGGGTGCAAGAGCGGTCGCAAGGCTGATCGTTGATCAAATCCCGGACGCTGTGCCCGGGCTTGCAGAGTATATAAAGCCGCAGGAGGCATTTTCGGATACAAAAGACCATTGGGCAAGTTCCGATATCACAAGCCTTCAGAACGACGGTATAATAAGCGGCGACGGCGAGGGACATTTTATGCCCGAAAATAATGTAACAAGAGCCGAGTTTTTGAAAATGGCAATGGAGGCGTCAAAGATTGTACCCCACGCATACCGTGAGGGCGAGGCTTTGGGTGTCGATGAGGATAAATGGTATTGCTGCTATGTTCAGGGCGCTGCCGATAAGGGACTTATCCCGTACCGGATGCTTGATGATTCGGACGGGCGGGAAGAGATTACAAAGGTATTATCCGAGGCGACTGAGGATAAGGAAGAGGTGACCGCCGGGGTATATACCTACGGCAATAATGCGGTCTTTACCGAAAAGGAGATGACCCGCGAGGAAATGACGGCGGTTATGATGAACTGTTTATCGTATGCGCTCAGAAACTCCGAAAAGCCTATAGAAGTTAAGACCGTTGCAGGCGATGATGCTTTTGCGGACGCCGATTTTGATGAGGCGTATCTCAATGCGGTATCGGCGGCACATTCATACGGGCTTGTAAACGGAGTTACGGATACTCTGTTTATGCCGAAAAAGACGCTTACGAGAGCAGAAGCGGCAAAAACCGTGTGCGGTATGAGGGATATGCTTAAAGCAATTGATGAAACAAGCGAGGGAAAGGATTAAGGTCGTAACTATGAAATTCAGGAAAACAGCGGCGCTTTTGCTTGCCGGGGTACTCACTATGAATATTAGTGCTTTTGCTTCGGTGTCGTTTGTCGATATCGGCGGACACTGGGCGGAGACAACGATAAAGAATCTTGCCGGCAAGGGTGTTGTAAAGGGCGTTTCAAGCACGCGCTTCAACCCTGACGGGAACGTGACCAGAGCCGAGTTTTTGAAAATGATGATGGAGGTAACTAAAATTCCGACAGCCACGTACCGTTACGGACAGTGCCTTGACGCAAGCGGCGGCGATTGGTTTGCTCCGTATCTGCAAAGTGCGCTTGACAGGGGACTTATACCCCAGGATATGATCGCAGGCTACGGTGTAAAGATAATAAAATCGGAGGACGGAAGCACAAGGGCGGTATATGAGGGCGCCTTTAACGGGAATATCTCCATAAGCCGTGAGGAAATGGCGTATCTGACACAGGAGATATTCCAGTATACACGGAATGCAAGGACCATGAGCACGTTAAAGGTAGCCGACGGTATGGAATTTTCAGATTCGGCACTTATCAGCTCCTGGGCGTATGATACCGTGGCGCTTGCGTGTGCGCAGGGCTTTATAACGGGTATGGGCGATAACAGGTTTGAGCCTAAGCAGACTGCGACCCGTGCCCAGGCGGTAACTATCGTAAGCAGAGTATTGGAGGCGGCGGAACAGTAGGCTTTAAAAAAGCGCCGGACAGGCGCATTTACGGCAGATTATTTTATGAAAGGATAAACGGGAAATGAGTAAAAAAACAGTAAGAATAGTATGTCTTGCAGTGGTGGGAGCCTTGCTTCTTACCCTTGTGGCAGGCGGAATAATGTCAATAATAAGTATGTTCTAAAAACACTTGCCAATATAAATAGATTGTGCTATAATACTACCGGAACATTATAACCCAATCGGTGGTTATATTTTATAAAAATCAAAAGGTAAAAGGAGAAAAAAGAAAATGAAAAAGGTATTAGCATTTGTAGTGGCTGCAATTATGTCATTATCGGCAACGGCGGCGGTATTTGCGGCAGACGAGGTATCCGTTAAGATCGACGGTAAGGATCTTGTAACGGACGTTCCCGCACAGATAATCAGCGACAGAACTATGGTTCCCATGCGTGCTATATTTGAGACGCTTGGCGCAAACGTACAGTGGGCGGCTGATTCACAGGCTATATTTGCGACAAAGGGTGCAAAGCTTATCGTTATGAAGATAGGCGTTAAGGCTTTGGCATCGACCGTTATCGGCGGCGAGTCGCAGACGACTGAGCTTGACGTTGCACCGCAGATCGTTGACGACAGAACTTTAGTACCTGTACGTGCAATCTCGGAGGCGCTTGACTGTACAGTTGAATGGGACGGCGAGGCAAGAACGGTTATTATTACGACCGCAGCTGCACAGCCTCAGACAGATGAGGCACCGGCAACCGAAGAGGCACCGGCATCTGAAGAAACACCGGCAGAGTAATGTTTAAAATACAGCTTGCGGATTTGGTTATCGGCGTCGATAACCGGTATAAGTACATAGAAGACTTTTGTAACGGATACATAGCGGATGCTACGGCAAAAGCGGATTTCACCGTTGGTATAGAGTCGGATGCGGAGCTTGAGCGTGAAAAGGACAGCGGTATGTTTGACAAGGGCTATCTTGAAAGCCTTGCCATATACCGCAAGATCTCGGAAAAGCTGCTTGACTACGACGGCTTTTTGATGCACAGCGCGGTGCTTGCGGTAGACGGCAGCGGAGTTGCGTTTGCGGCAAGGTCGGGCGTTGGGAAAACCACGCATATAAGGCTTTGGAAACAGCTTCTCGGCGATAAATGTACCATAGTGAACGGGGACAAGCCGCTTATAAGACTTTTTGACGGAGTTCCGTATGCCTACGGCACGCCGTGGTCGGGGAAAGAGGGCTACAATAAAAACGAGCGTGTGGAATTGAAGAACGTATGCTTCTTATCGCGCAGCAAGGACAACTTTATTGAGGAATTTTCAAAGCCCGACGCCG
>CACZPW010000198.1 GCA_902783115.1 uncultured Ruminococcus sp.
ATATACGCAGGAGGAATATCTTGACCTTATAAACAGGTTTGAGGCGGAGGATATACCGTTCAGCGTGGCGGTCATAGATATGGACTGGCATAAGGTCAAGATCGATCCCAAATACGGAAGCGGCTGGACGGGCTATTCGTGGGAGAGGAAGCTTTTCCCCGATCCAGCCGGATTTTTAAAAAAGCTTCATGAAAAAGGCTTTTATGTAACGCTTAATCTTCACCCTGCCGACGGTGTTTCGGCGCATGAGGATATGTATGAGGAAATGGCAAAGGCAATGGGTATAGATCCCGCCAGCAAAAAGCGTGTGGAATTTGACATTGCCGATCCGAAATTCCTTGACAATTATTTCAAGATCCTGCACCATCCGATGGAGGATTCGGGCGTTGATTTTTGGTGGATAGACTGGCAGCAGGGCAGTGTATCGGGTATCGAAGGTCTTGACCCGTTATGGATGCTAAACCATTTCCATTATCTTGATAATAAACGCAGCGGCAAGCGCCCGATGATTTTGTCAAGGTATGCGGGCGTAGGCTCGCACCGCTACCCGGTCGGATTTTCCGGCGATACCGTAATCAGCTGGGATTCGCTTGATTTTCAGCCGTATTTTACGGCAAATGCATCTAACGTGGGTTATTGCTGGTGGAGTCATGACATAGGCGGACACATGATGGGCGGACGTGATGATGAGCTTAGCGCAAGGTGGCTTCAGCTTGGAGTATTCTCGCCGATAAACCGTCTGCACAGCACGAAAAATCCGTTCACGGGGAAAGAGCCGTGGAATTATGAAAAGAATGCGGAGCTTTCGATGAAGAAATTTTTAAAGCTCAGGCATGAGCTTATACCGTATCTGTATTCGATGAACTACCGTTCATATAAATTTGCCGAGCCGCTTATAAAGCCGATGTATTATACCCACAACACAAAGGAGGCGTTTTGGCATAAAAACGAATACACCTTCGGTACCGAGATGTTTGTATCGCCCATTACAAGTCCGCATGATAATGATACCATGCTTGGCGCGTCGGCTACATATTTCCCCGACGGTATGTGGTATGACTTCTTTACAAACGACCGCTATATCGGAAATAAGCGGATATTTACGCACAGAGGGCTTGATAATATGCCCGTGTTTGTAAAGGCGGGCGGGATAATCCCGATGTCAAAATCCGCAAGCGTAAACGGAACAGGGAATCCCGAAAATATGAAGATAAAGGTATTTATGGGCGCGGACGGAAGCTTTGAAATGTACGAGGACGACGGTATCACGACCGAGTACGAAAACGGGAAATATGCGATAACAAAAATGGAGCTTTTGTATTCTCAAAAGCCCGGATTTACGGTATATGCGCCAAAGGGAGATACAAGCGTTGTTCCGGATAAGCGAAGCTATGAAATAGAGTTTATCGGAATCGAAAATACTGCGGATATCGGCGTTTTTTGCGGCGCCGAGCCGTGCGCTTTTGACAGTGAATACGCTGACGGCGTTTTGACGGTCGATGTAAAGGATGTATCGGGTGAGCTTAAGGTCATATTCAAAAGCGGGGTGGCTTTAAAGCCCAACGATGTGGAAAAACGTGTTTTTGACATAATAAACCGGTCCTCGATAACAAACCGCAAAAAGGTTGCCGCATATAATGCCGTCAGGCGTGCGGAAAATATTACGGACGCATTGTTTGACCTCTATACCTTTACAGGAATAGGCGAGAGTATGAAATCGGCAATAGCCGAGGCAATAACCGCCGAGCATAAGAGAGAAACAAAATTTGTAAATACACTTGAATAAAAAAACGGGGCTGTGGTAAAACGGTTAAAAATCATTTTGCCATAGCCCTGTTTTAATATCTGTTTTTGCGGTCTGTGCATTTTATCACAGCTTTTTGGGCGAAGAGAAAATAGTGCAGAACGGACAAACTGAGCACGTAAAAGCCTGTGAACGCAGGCTTTTACGTGGTTACCCGAAGGCGTACAGCGGTACGTCGAGTGGCGAAGTTTGTTCGTAGCATAAAGGACTTAAACATAAAAATTCGCCCCAAATAGGCGAATTTTTACATCAGCATTAGTTTCTTATAGTATTTTAAATGCCGTAATAATATTTTTTTCATGCTTTTTGCGGTCTGTGCATTTTATCACAGCCCGCTGTTATTTCTTTTTGCCTGCCTTCTTTGCCAGCTCATCATACCAGCTTTGCATAATATCGGTATTTGACATATCCTCATCTGCGGAAGCGCGTCTGTAGAAACAGGTATAGTCATCTCTTACCTCACGGACAAGATTTCCGTCCGCCTTAAAGAAGTCGTAGCGAACGCCCTCCTCGGGGAAGTCAAGCACTACATACTCGCCATCGGGAGCCTCTGCGTCCTCGTCTTCCTTGAAATTGCCCCAGATCAAAAACTCCGCATATTCCTTTGCGTCAAAGCTCTTCGGCTCGATGGGCCCAAACTCCGTTGTGCTTACGGTATATTTTATATCGTCCTTGTAAGCTATGCGCGAAAGGTACATATCAAGCATCGTGTTTGTAAATGTAACGGGGATAAGCTCATCGCTGTACTTTAATATTTCGTCAATTTCTCCGCTTGCCCATTCGTTAAGCTCAGTCCATATATCCTGATCCTCGGTCATCTTTTCCGTTGTTTCACGCATAAAGCGTACATCTGTCGGACGGTCGAACATATAGTATTTGCCGTTTTCGTCCTTTGCAAATACCTGTGCGCCGAGCATATCCGAGCAAAGCAGATCCTTGAGCGTATCCTCGCTTATGCGTACTATCTTAAACAGCTCGCCTATGCCGTCCGTCTCATCGCCCGAAGCCTGTGCGGCCTCTTTTGATGCAAGCTCCGAAACTGTTGCCAAAACGCCGTCCTCATCATCCGATGATACGTCCATATCAATAGCAAGTGCTTCAAAATACTTAAGCGGTACGGGTAGTGTTACCAAACCCGAATAAAGCTTTACCGGCTCATCAGCCTCATCCTGCATAAGCTTTGTCTGATACAGGAACGAGATCATCTCCTTGCGCACACACGGCTCATTGGAGCGAAACGATGCGCCCTCCTCAAGATTACCCGTATTTTCCACCGTGATAATACCGTTTAACAAGCCCCAGATAACGGGAAGCTCATAGTATGCGTCATTGGAAACATCGGAAAAAAGTCCGTTTTCTCTTACCTTTGCTACAACGTCTTTTAACAGTATTGTTGCAAAATCCTCCTCAGTCATACCCTCTTCAAGTACGTCCGAAGGCTCCGTGAGTGCCGAAAAATCAATGCCGTCAAGCGGTGAACCCACAAGCCTGTAAAGAAGGGTAAGGCACATTGCTCTGTCACATACCGTATCGGGACTGAAGGTATCCTCCGAGGTACCCTTTGTGATATCGTTCTCAACCGCCCAGTCAACTGCCTTACCGTACCAAACGCCTTCTTCAACGTCCTTAAACGACGCCGGATTTTGAGAAGCCGGCTCGTTTGCCATACGCCAGAGGAACGTAACCACCTGCGCGCGGCTTACCTCGCCGTCGGGGTCAAAAAGACCTTCTCCTACGCCCTGTGTGATGCCCGCTCCGGCACCCCACACGGCTGCTTCATAGAAGTAATCCGCCTCGTTTACATCTTTAAATTCAGCATCGTCCGCAAATGTGGGGACTGCCGTCACGCTTGCAAAAACAGCAAGAGCGAGAATAAGTGAACACAATTTCAATACCTTTTTCATTTATTTTTTCTCCTTTCGTGTATTTGTTGATGTGTTAATTGGATTTTAACATAAAGCCTGCAGGATTACAACCGTTTTTTAAATATTGTTGAAATTTATACGCATATCTGTTATTATAAATACAGATTATTTTAAAAGACAGGTGTGATATTATGAAAGTAAAAGCAATTGCGGCAGCGGTTTTATCGGCGATGCTTATCCGGACCGGTGTAAATGCGCAGGTGTATACCGTTGCATATTACGATTCGGACAACGCGCTTATTGACGTTATAAGGATCGAGCGTGATAAGAATACCGATGTGAGCGAATATGTGGATTTTTATGCGCCCTATGCCTGTGTAACGGGCAGGGTCTATACGTATTCGGGCGGTGAAATACACTGTGATACGGTCAATATAACGGACGGGGCGGACAAAATGTCGTATACCGAAAAAGCGCCGAACGTTACGGATAATATGTGCGATCCGCAGTATTGGATAAAGGGAGACTGCTACGGACTTATTTTGTCATCGGGTGAGATAGAGAAGCTCAACAGCCGTATTTTAAACGATGAAAATACAATGATGAACGATCTTAAAGGTCTTGATGAAACCTATGACGGAAAAGAAATGTCAAAGCTTTTATCGGGCTTTAAATCGCCCGAGGGACTGTATATTGACGGAAAGAGTGTTCCCGAAAGCTATTATGAGGCTATAAGAAAGAACATATCGGGTGCAAAATGCACATCGAACGATAAAGTAAAATACGGAATATGCACCGAAAGGACGGTTATGAAGGCGTATCCGTACGATGGTTGGATATCCGATAGCTCCTGGGATAAGGAATGGGACGAATTTGTAAATACCGCAGTCCTTGTCGGTGAGCCGCTCGTACTTTACAGCACGACTGCGGACGGTGAATTCATATACGCAAAATGCGCCTGCTGTGAGGGCTGGATAAAAACGGAGGACGTTGCCGTATGCAAGAGCCGTGACGAATGGCTCAGGGCACAGGATCACAAAAGCTTCCTTGTCGTAACGGGCGAAAAGGTATGGCTTGAAGCAAGCTATGATGAGGATCTGTCAAATAAACAGCTTGCAATGGGTACGATCCTTGAGCTTGGCGACGGCGTGGAATTTGATAAAACAAACCGCCTTTCATGGAACAACTATGTTGTAAAGCTCCCCGTGAGGAACAGTGACGGAAGCTACGGCGAAAAAGAGGCGCTCATATCCGCAAACAGGGACGTGAGCATAGGCTATCTTCCGTATACAAGGGAGAATATTGTCAAACAGGCATTCAAATCGCTTGGCAACCGCTACGGCTGGGGCGGAATGCTTGACTCACAGGATTGCTCCTCCTATGTGCGTGAGGTGTATCAGTGCTTTGGAATAGTATTGCCGAGGAATACTACATGGCAGGCGGCAATGCCCGTAAAGAGTGTGGATATGAGCAAAATGACGGACGAAGAAAAGAGAGCGGAGCTTGACAAAACTCCGGTAGGCGCAATTCTTTTATGGTCGGGGCATGAAATGATATATTTAGGCGAGGATAACGGACTTTATTACACCATAAACGACGTAAGCTCGCTTGTAAGCCCCGAAGATCCGGGCGGAGGCGTGATCCGCCCGAGAAGCGTGATAATAAACGACCTTTCAACGCTCCGTGCCAACGGCACTACCTGGCTTTCAAACCTTACGACCGTAAAGGTGGTAGAATAGGGAAGCCTGTCAGATATCCTCTTTTATCTCTAACGTGAAGGCTTTCGGATTTTCAAGCTTAAAGTCTATGATGTAGAGAGTTACCGCATTTGCATAGTGATCATATATCTGTTTTGATGAAACGGACGGAGTGACAGAATTATCGTATATAAGCCTGTACGAGCCTATTTTGATTTCATTATGGGTAAGTACGGGCTTTTTTTGCGTTACAAACCGTTCCGTTACGATATTACCA
>CACZPW010000199.1 GCA_902783115.1 uncultured Ruminococcus sp.
GGAGTTGGAAAAAGAAGCGCTGAAAATCCACTTGAGTTTAATCGATGATGAGGAAGAATTCTGGAGTCACGAATATAACTATTATTCCTCTATCGCTACCGCTATTTATTTGCGCGCTCTGATCGAGCAAAACATTCCAGGAGCAGAAAAGAAAAAGAGCGAGCGAACACAGGAAGAAAACGACAGGCTGAATCAGCTCAACAACAGACGATGGCGCGTCTATATGGACACACAGGGATACATCTATAACAGCTCGTTTCCTTATCAGGACGGATGGTCAGGCTATAATTAACGAACGATTGACGAACCCGGCTTCCGGGAGAACAATGTTCATGCAATTTTTCTGTCAATAGGGACAGCCGGATCACATGGTCTCCTTCTGTTCTCCGATCAATCATTCGCTAATTTTCTTATCTATATCATAATGATAGTTCCATAACAAAGAGGAATGGGTCGATGTCAGTGAAGACAAAAACCGATCTGCTTCTTTCATCTGAGCTTCACTGAAAAAATCACGGGCATCAGAACCTTCGGGAATTTTTAAATATCTGCTGATGCTGTCATCAACAATAGTTATTGACTCATATATACCTAAAAAATAGTGTTCTTTCATATAACTGCTGCGAATTTCTTCGGGGTCAGCATCCGGAACGTCGCTGTTCAACTTGGTTTTATTCAATAGCTTGACCGAGATCCGAAATCCTCTGTCGGCACAGGAGAATTTATCTTTCAAAGAATCGAATGTACCGATGTATCTGCCAATAGCCGAGTATGATTTGATAATTGCCTCACTAAACAATTTCTGCCGGGCATATAACTCATTGATATACTGTTCTTCGTTCACCGACAATGAAGCTTTCTCCGAATTGAGTTCAGACAGCCAATCATAATCCAAAGCACCTGCCGGAATTCCGTGTTCCGCTGCTTTTTTAAACAGGTCAAGCGCTAATTCCGGACGACGCAGTTCATAGAGCATTCCTAACTGATGCATGGCGCGTGGATTGAGTTGTTCTGCCGCGGCAGTGTACCATTTGATTGCTTCAGACTCACTATGCTCGGGTGCGACAGGATCGTCATAGCAATTGTCATAGTAATATCCTGCCCAAAACTGCGCATCACCGTTCCCGTCCTTTGCCAGCTGCAGGATATCACCGATGTTGTTCCGGATGTATTCTTTGTCGCATTTATAATACATTTGATACAGATGTTTGAGTACATCATCCGAAATCCGCGGATGATTCGCACTGCTCGCGTTTACGGGCTCCCGCTCTGCGTCTTCGGTCTGCCGAAAAGACCCGGCAGACGGGTTTTTTTCAAACAGGAGAGCAAACCAATCCATCGCTTGTTTGATCTTCTGTTCTCCGAGGAAGAACTCGTTTTCGAGATAATATCCGATTCTCTTATAATCGGGTTCCTCTTTATTTTGAGATGCAGCGTCAGCAACAAAGTACGAATTAAAAACCCCGGTTTTCAATACAGTCTTAAACAACCGGATCTCTTTACCGAGGCAGGGCGATAAATCCAACATCCTGCCGATCGCTTTGCTCTCATCCAAAAATCCCTCTGTCCCGATCTGCGCTTTTGTTACACGGATCAGTGTCTCCATATCATTGATTTTCTCTGCATTTACATCACTTATCATCATATCATTTTTTCATCCTTTATCATTTATTCGGACATTCCATCATTACATGATGACACATATCATACCATAAATGAAAATCACAAGTTACAACGAACATCACTGAAAGCCTTAAACTAAAGCTGATTTACTATCCTAAAACCGTAGTTCTCATTACGCTTAACAGAAAGGGATAATTGATAACAACACGTTTGACCAAGCTATAATGAATCAACCGAGAACAAATCCAAATTCGGAAATTTGTTCTCGGTTTATTATTCATTTTACTTTCTCAAGGCGTTATACGCCTACCCGTCTTCCTCGTCATCTGTTTCGGGAGGGATGAGTTTCAGACCGTAAATATAATGCATCGATGAAATATCGCCGTAAAGCGATTTGATTTCCTCGTGAAGCACGGAAAAGCTCAACACCAACAGCGCGGCACACTCATCTAATGACTCATAATCATGTACTATTATCTCACATTCACTGAAATCAACCACGTTTTTGACATAACGTGAGCTGATGGGGTACGATCTTCCTTTCGCTGTATACAACCCGTAAAACTCCGCTGCAATCGCACCATCGGGGAGCTCGCAGCCGGGAGGAAGCTTCTTATAGAGCGCGACCTTCTTCTCCAGTGTATATTTTGCGGAAGGCTCCGGATTGACGGGCTGATGATCTTTGTTAATCAACGCATCATACGTTTCTGCTGCCGAAATAAAGTTTTCATAGTAAAAGCCGCCTGTGAATTTGCCGATATACTCGAAGATCGTTTTGAAGGTTACCTGTTCTAATAATTCTTTTGCTTTCATTTGTGAACACTCCTAGAATTACTGTAGATATCCGAACCGTTGCTTTGACGGAAGTATTCTATATCTTCAGTATACCATGCCGCCTTACATAAAGCCAGACACGCTGCTCACACACAATATACACAAGTATCGGCTTCGAATGATACTCACTGTCAGTATTAACAAGCTCCGCTTTGCGCGAATGTTATCCTTTCAATGAAAAGCACGAGTTGCAACGCATGAATCGTATAGATCGCCTACGCTGTTTTTCATATGATGATCCGCATCCACAACTCTATCGTTCGCCGTTGCGGTACCACTTCAAAAAGCGGCTCTTTGTCGAATAATAAGCGCACTCGGAAACCTTGACGACTAAATCGGTGTCATAGTTCTCAAGTTCTTGAAGATACTCGGCAGTTGCAAGCGCAACAGGATATGCCAAATCATCC
>CACZPW010000200.1 GCA_902783115.1 uncultured Ruminococcus sp.
AGCAGGTTATGAAGTATGGGCAAAGGCTCAGGGTTATCCGCAGGGCTATATGTCATACGGTTCACAGCTTGAGATCACAAAGGGTGTTAATGTTGATAACAACACAGAGCTTAACAGAGGTCAGGTTGCTATCCTCATCGACAACATGTTAGACGCTCCTATCCTTAAGGTTACATCTTATGAAGTAGCAGCTAACGGTGAGTCAGTTCCCAAGTACACAAAGATGGACGGTTCTAACTCGGATTATCCTGACAAGCAGACAATCCTTACAGAGAACCACAATGCATCGAGAGTATACGGTCGTGTAACAGCTACATCAACTTCAGACCCCGGTCTTGACGCTGACAAGGTAATGTTCGACGTTGAAAAGACCTACAACTGGATGGACAATTCAGTTAAGGAGAAGGAGATAAAGACAAAGGATACTCCGGAGCATGCTAAGGTTTACCTTAACGGCACAGACGCTGACAACTACTTGAACGTATATGCTGAGGCTATAATCAAGATGAATGATGACGACGAGTTTGAGTTTATTTCATTCTTCCCGTCAGCAAAGGTTGACACTGTTGCTTTAAAGACAACTGATTACAGCGACAAGACAACAGCTGAGAAGTATTATACATACACAGATTCTAATCATTCAGCTACAAAGTATTACAACCTTTCAGCTACACCGAAGGTATATGTAAACGGCGTTGAATATCCGGGCGTATTAACTGACGCTATAGCTAACTATGTTGACGGCAACGTTATCGGTGACATCACTCTTATGGACGTTCCCGCTGCAGGTTCAACAACAACAGACGGTAAGTATGATACAGTTATGATCACTTACTATGAGGACGCTATCGTTGATTCAATCGTTGAGTCGGCAACAGCTCCGAAGATCTACTTCTCAAATTCAGAGGGTAGCTCAATGTCAAAGCTTGAGATCAAGCCTGACGATACAAACAAGACTTACAAGTTCACACTGGACGGCGCTGAGATCAAGTACACAGACCTCCAGCAGGATGATATCGTATCAATCGCTTACGACGTAGTAGCAGGCTTCGCTGATTCAAACAAGTATGATGTTATCGTTTCAAGAAGCACAGCATCAGGTACAGTTGATTCAGTTAAGACTAACAAGACAGTTTCATC
The DNA here is from genome assembly GCA_902783115.1 of uncultured Ruminococcus sp. Lineage (GTDB taxonomy): Bacteria > Bacillota > Clostridia > UBA1381 > UBA1381 > 12844. The sequence goes on from CACZPW010000200.1 coordinate 1,141, forward strand.
ATTGTATGACTTCCTTGTTGGCGGAACATACTACACAAACGTTGACGGTCTGGTAGGCTCAACAGAGCTTGCAACAGACGGCACAGAGTACACATTATACCTTGACGCATTCAACAGAATCGCAAAGGTTGAAGAGAGCACAACAGGCACAAAGAAGATAGCTATTATTGACGCTGTAACATCAGAGTCGGATACATACTATGCTACTATCTACACAGCTGACGGCTCAAAGATCAAGTACTCATTAAAGGATAGCTCACAGTATTCACCGCTCAGAAGTGTTGTATACACAGGCGGCGGCAAGACCGATCCTACAACCCGTGTATTCAAGTACAGTGTAAACTCAAAGAATGAGATCACATTCACAGACGAGGATACATCTACGGCAGGTATGCAGGGCTTGACAGGTGTTAAGTCGGGTGATACAACTCAGGAGTATAAGCTTGACACTTACAAGGTAGGTTCAATCAGAGTTAACTCAACAACTGCAGTTCTCGATGCTACAGATTACAAGCCGGGCACATTGACCTATGACATCGTTTCAGGTTCACTTGTAGACGGCGACGAGTACATCGTATATGGTTTCGATAAGAACTCAGCTGACGGTTCATACAGATTCGCAGTTATCACAGAGGGTGCTGCTAAGATCACAACAACATCAAAGATGGCTGTTGTATCAGAGCTTGGTACAGCCAATGTTGACGGCGAGACATTAGTACAGGTAACAGCTTACACAGCTAACGAAGGCGCAGATGCAGACGGTAAGATCGAGCTTTACATCGACTTAGACGTAACAGGTCTTAACACTCTTGCAAAGGCTTCAGCAATTCTTAAGGAAGGTACACCGTTCTATTACACAACAAACAGCGACGGTTACATGGATAGAGTTGACGTACTCAATTCTGTAGACTTCACAAGCGCTGCAGCAATCCAGAAAGCTATCTTCGGTGCTGAGTTAGACGGTTCACAGACTGTAACGGCTCTTGCAGATCCTGCAATGGAGTCAGCTACAAAGATCGCCGGCACATCGTATGATGGTTCTAACACAACCACAGGTATCGCTCAGTACTCAGGTACAGGCAGCGACAAGAACGACAAGGCAGTATTTAAGCTTGCTCCTATCGTTAAGAAGTCAGGTAACTCTGTATTCTTCGCAGTTGGCGAGACTGTAAGCAGCGTATTCGCATCGGATACAAACGATGGTGATTCACATTCGATCCTGAGCGGAGCAACTGTTCTTGTATGCGACCTCAACTCGGCTAAGAACAAGGTTTCTAAGGGTTCACTCGGTGATGTATTAGTATCAAGATTCCAGCAGCCGGCTAAGGTTGCTACATCAGGCGACTATAAGGATTATGTAGCTTGGGATCAGGTAATTGATGACACATCATCAGCTGACAACACAGATATCACATATGCTCTCGTTAAGATGGTAGACGATGATATCACAGAGGTTTATGTAATTCAGCCTGAGGACTAATTCATAATTAGTTATCTAAAAGCTTAATAGCATAAAATCAAAGGATCAATCCGAAAGGATTGGTCCTTTTTTAATAAATAATGCAGAATGCAAAATGTAGAATAAATCAAACCACCCACCGTTTTCGGTACAGGCAGTAGGGGCGGATATTATCCGCCCGTTATTTGCGGCGGACAGTCGAGGACGCCTGTCCCTACTACAGCATTGCCGCACAAAATCGTATAATCGTGCGCTTAAATTAAAAAAAATAATGCAAAATCCGTTAAAATGTGTTATAATCAACATATAAACCGACGGGAAGGAATGGATATAAACGTGGATTTTTGTCATTTGCATACGCATACGGAATACAGTCTGCTTGACGGTGCGGCGAGCATAAAGAAGCTTGTGGCGCGCGTCAAGGAGCTTGGTATGTCATCGTGCGCCATAACCGATCACGGCTCAATGTACGGCGTGGCGGATTTCGACAGAGAATGCCGTGCAAACGGAATACACCCTGTTATAGGCTGCGAGGTGTATATGGCGCCGAGAAGCCATACGGACAAGGTGCATGATATCGACAACAAAATAAGCCATCTTATTTTGCTTGCAAAAAACCAAACGGGCTACAAAAACCTTATAAAAATGGTAAGCCGCGCATATATCGAGGGCTTTTATTACAAGCCGAGGATAGACAAGGAGATACTAAAAGAAAACAGCGAGGGAATAATAGCGCTTTCGGCGTGCCTTGCGGGCGAAATAGCAAAGGCGCTCTTGCGCGACGATTATGAGGGCGCAAAAAAAATCGCAAACGAATACATCGGCATCCTGGGCAGGGACAATTATTTCCTTGAGATCCAGGATCACGGAATTGCGGAGCAAAAGAAGATCATTCCCGAGATCATAAAGCTCTCAAAGGAGCTTGGCATAGGCATTGTTGCGACAAACGATATCCACTACCTTACAAAATCCGATGCGAAATATCAGGACGTCCTGATGTGTATACAAATGGAAAAAAAGGTAAACGACCCCGACAGAATGAAGTTTGAAACGGACGAGTTTTACGTAAAATCGCCTGAAGAAATGGCGGAGCTTTTCTCATACATCCCCGAGGCGATCAACACAACGGTCGAGATCGCAAACCGCTGCGACGTTGAATTTGACTGGGGCTCACGGCATTTGCCGAAATTTTCGGTACCCGATAACAAGGACGCCTTTGAATACTTAAAGGAGCTTTGCCATGATGGCATAAAAAAACGCTACAGCCCCGTAACGGACGAGCTTTATGAGCGGCTTGAATATGAGCTTGGCGTAATAAAGAATATGGGCTTTGTCGATTATTTCCTTATCGTGCGTGATTTTATACACTTTGCCAGAACTCACGGCGTAATGGTAGGTCCGGGCAGAGGCTCTGCTGCAGGCTCAATAGTTTCATACTGTCTTGGTATAACGAGTATCGACCCGATAAAATACACGCTTATTTTCGAGCGTTTTTTAAACCCTGAGCGTGTTTCCATGCCGGATATCGACATAGACTTTGCGCCTGAGGGCAGGCAAAAGGTTATAGATTACGTGGTGGAAAGATACGGCGCCGAGCAGGTGGCGCAGATAATAACCTTCGGAACGATGAAGGCAAAGCTTGCTATCCGTGACGTGGGCAGGGCGCTGGATATGCCGTATGCCGACGTTGACAAGGTAGCAAAATTAGTGCCGTTTGATTTAAAGATGACGATCGAAAAGGCGATAAATTTAAGCAGCGAGCTTAAAGCCATGTACGAATCCGATCCTGCCGTAAAGGAGCTTTTGGACACCTCAAAGGCGCTTGAAGGCTTGCCCCGCCATTCATCGACTCACGCCGCGGGCGTGGTTATAACAAGCGAGCCGATAGTAAATTATGTACCGCTTCAATTAAACACAGATAATTTTGTGACGACTCAGTTTACAAAGGACACCGTTGAGGAGCTGGGACTTCTTAAAATGGACTTTTTGGGGCTAAGAAACCTTACGGTGATCGAAAACGCAATAAAAATAATCGAAAAAACACACGGCATAAAAATAGATATAGACAACCTTGACTATGGCAGAAAAGAGGTATTTGACCTCATATCGTCGGGAAATACCGACGGCGTGTTCCAGCTTGAAAGTGCGGGAATGCAGTCGTTTATGACGGAATTAAAGCCCGACAATTTAGAGGATATAATTGCGGGTATCGCCCTGTACCGTCCCGGCCCGATGGATCAGATACCCAGGTATATCCACAACAAGCTAAACCGCGCCGATATAACCTATAAGCACCCGCTGCTAAAAAACATACTCGACGTTACCTACGGGTGCATGGTATATCAGGAGCAGGTTCTTGAGATAGTGCGAGTGCTTGCGGGGTATTCGCTTGGTAAGGCTGACACCCTGCGGCGTGTTATAAGCAAGAAAAAAGCGGATAAAATGGAGATAGAACGCAAAAACTTCATATACGGAAACCCGGAGGAGGGCATAGCGGGCTGTATAAACCGGGGCATAGAGGAAAAAACGGCTATCGCAATCTTTGATGAAATAAACGATTTTGCAAACTATGCGTTCAATAAATCCCATGCCGCCGCTTATGCGTATGTGACATACCAGACCGCATATTTAAAGACCTTTTACCCGGTCGAATACATGGCGGCGCTTATTTCAAGCATCGACGATACGGATAAGATACACCACTATATCTTAAACTGTATGGATATGGGTATAGACCGTCTCCCGCCCGACGTAAACAAGAGCGATGAGAGCTTTACGGTTGAGGGTAACGGGATAAGATTCGGAATGTCGGCGATAAAGAACGTCGGCAAAAAGGCGATATCCGAAATCGTAAAGGAGCGGGAGGCAAACGGGAAATTCAAGAGCTTTTCGGATTTCCTTGACCGCACAGCAGGCGCGGAATTAAACAAGCGTATGCTTGAGCAGCTCATAAACTGCGGCGCATTCGATTCTCTGGGCGTTGAGAGGTCAAAGCTTTTGGCGGTCTACGAGAGCGCCTTGGAGGGAACGGCAAGGAACAAGCGCGACAACGTGCGCGGTCAATTAAACCTCTTTGACGTTATGGACGCGGACGGCGATGAGGAGGAGATGGAATTCCCCGACATTCCCGAGCTTGACAAAAAGACGCTTCTGCGGCGTGAAAAGGAAGCGACGGGTATGTATTTTTCGGGACACCCGATGGAGGAATATACCGATTTTGCAAGGTCTGTAACAAGCTATGACATAGGCAAGATAAACCGGAGCGTGCAAAGGGATGAGGACGGCAATTTCCGCGCCGTATCGGGCGGCTTAAGGGACGGAGATCCCGTTACGCTTGTCTGCTCCATAGCCTCGCGGAAGAACAAGACCACAAGGGCAAACGCACAAATGGCGTTTTTGAGCATCGAGGATACAATGGGGACTATGGAATGTATGGTTTTCCCAAAGGTGTATACGCAGTATTCGCCGATGCTTAATGAGGACGAAATACTTGTTATATCGGGCAGGGTATCGTTCAGAGAGGACGAGGAGCCGAAGCTTATCGCAGAAACATTCCAAACGATAGAATCGGCAAAGGAAAGCTATAAAAAAGCGCCGGTGCTGTATATAAAGCTTCCCACAAGGACGGATGAGGTGCTTTTAAAGCTCCGTGACGAGCTTTCGCCCTACCGGGGGAATATGGAGGTCAGGCTGTTTTTCGAGGACACGAAAAAGGTCGTGCGTGCGCCGGAAAATCTGTGGTTTAACTGCACCGAGAGCGCCCTGGACGATCTCAAAGCCGTTTTCGGCGCCGAAAACGTGAGGATAAGGTAAAAAATAAACAAATTCTTATAATGTAGGACAACTTAAATTCTGTATATTTTTACATTGCATTTTGAATTGAAAAGTTGTATTATATACTGGATACGTAAGAATGGGCGTTTGCCCGCGAAAGAGGATTCCGCTGCCGGATTTGCGGATATTGGAGGATTTTATGGTAATGGACGAATATGCATTCAACGACTACGTTGTTATAAAGGCACTTGAGGACGGAGTAAACATTATCGGACTTACACGTGGCAAGGACACTAAATTCCATCACACCGAGAAGCTTGATGCTGGCGAGGTGTATATAGCACAGTTTACAGAGGTTACATCTGCAATAAAGATAAACGGAAAAGCACAGATTTTGACAAAGCTGGGAGAGGTAATTTCCAGTGCAGAGGAGAATTAACGATGTGGACAGAGGTCTATTTTTCGCAGAACGGGCAGAAGGTCGAAAAGCTTATCGAGCTTCTGGGCGAAGCGGAGATAATATCAAGAGTCAGGCGCATAACGAGTGATGACGGAGCGGGGAATACCTGCTACAAGGTTCTCGTTCCGCAGTCGGAGCTTGTTGAGGCGCAGAATCTTATGGTGGACAGAGATTTATTCTGATTTTGGAGGGTATGCTAATGAACAATGATATAAGAACGATAGGTGTACTCACCTCCGGCGGCGACGCGCCGGGTATGAACGCCGCCATAAGGGCGGTTGTCAGAGTCAGCGCATATCACGGCGTGAGAGTCATGGGTATAAAGCGCGGCTATAACGGACTGCTGCATGGGGAGATAGAGGAAATGACTTCGCGCAGCGTTTCAAATACGCTTCAGCGGGGCGGAACTATTTTGCAGACCGCAAGATGCCTTGAATTCAAGGAGGAGGAAAACCAAAGACGTGCGGTCGAGATCGCAAAGGTGTTCGGTATCGACGGTATCGTTGTTATCGGCGGCGACGGCTCGTTTAGGGGCGCAAAGGCGCTGTGTGAGCACGGTCTGCCGACTATTGCGCTTCCCGGCACGATAGACAACGATATTGACTGCAGCGAATATACGGTTGGCTACGATACCTGCCTGAACACCGTCAAGGATGCGGTCGATAAGATCCGTGATACGGCGGCAAGCCATGAGCGCTGTTCGGTTATCGAGGTAATGGGCAGAGCCGCAGGCTATATTGCCATTCAGGCGGGAATTGCGTGCGGTGCGGACGTTATTCTGGTGCCCGAGAGCAAGTGGAGCTTTGACGAGGACGTTTTAAGACCGATACTTGAAAGTAAATCCAGGGGCAAGAAAAATTCAATAATTGTTGTTGCCGAGGGTATCGGCGGAGTTATAGATATGGCTAAGGAGATAGAGGAAAAGACAGGTATCGAGTCCCGCGCCACGATCTTAGGTCATGTACAAAGAGGCGGCTCGCCTACGGTGCGTGACAGAGTCGTCGCGTCCGAAATGGGCGGTCTTGCCGTTGAGCTTTTGCTTGAAGGCAAGCAGAACAGAATAGTATGTATGAAGGATCATAAAATAACAGACGTCGATATCGCAGAGGGGCTTGCAATGAAGAAGGTGCTTCCGCACCAGCTTATCGAGCTTGCGAAAAAATTATCTGTATAATACGGCGTATAAAAACGGTATATAAAACGACATATAAAAAACGGATGCGATGCATCCGTTTTTTTGCGGTACAGGTAGTAGGGGCGGATATTATCCGCCCGCTTGTATGCGGTACGGGCAGTAGGGGCGGATATTATCCGCCCGTTTGTATGCGGTATGGGGAAGGCTTCCCCTTGGTGATTTGTTACGGTGCTGTTGTTTCACAACGCACCCACCAATCGCTAACGCGATATGGTATAGGAAGCTGTCGCTGTGGGCAACTGATGAGGGGGCAAAAACAATCCGCAATAACCCCTCATCCGTCAAGCACACGGCATTGCAAAGCAATGCAAATCGCAAAGCGATTTTAAATAGCTTGACACCTTCCCC
>CACZPW010000201.1 GCA_902783115.1 uncultured Ruminococcus sp.
CTGTACCAAAAACATATAAAATACCGTACCAACCGAAATGGACAGGAGCATTTGCTTTTTCCAAAGGTGTATAAGGACTACGGCGCATATTGCTATAAGCTCGGGTAAGCCGTGAGAGCCGGATAAAACACTTACGTTTTTAAGACAGTACACTATAAGCATACTGAATATCGTTGCGGGAAGCGCTTTTCCGAGATATGTAACAAATTTAGGCGTCGGCTTTTTTTCCGAGAACACCCAGAACGGCAAAAATCTCATTACAAAAGAGCCGATACTCATTATGGCTATTGTGATTATATATTGCTCAGTTGTCAAGATATCCGCCCTCCTTTTCAATGGGCTTTTTAAATACCGTAAGCAGTACCAATATGCATATCATGGTGGGTACCATAAACGAATCGGCACCGAATATCAAAAGACAGCCAAACGCCGATATAAGCCCTATGATCGCGCTGTAGTGCTGTTTTTCCTTTTTCCACTGATCCATAAATATTACAACGAACATTGCTGTCATAACAAAGTCGATACCCTCCGTGCTGAATTTTATCATAGATCCGGCAACCGCGCCGAAGACAGAGCCTAAGATCCAATAAATATGGTCAAGCAGCGTTACGAAAAACATAAACCAGCCCCTGTCCACATCATCCGGGATATCGGCGGTATAGTTTATGGAAAAGGTCTCATCTACAACTCCGTATATGATGTATAGCTTTTTTAAGCCTATATCCTTTAATTTGTCAAGCATTGCAATACCGTAAAATATATGCCGCGCCTGAACAAGAAGCGTTATTATAAGAGTCTGAAGCGGCAAAAACGGCGCCAAAAGTATAGATACACCCACAAACTGCATTGCGCCGCCGAAAATCACGATACACATCGTGATCACATACAACACTCCAAACCCCGAAGTTGCCATATATATCCCGTAAGCGGTACCCAAAAATCCGTAGCCCGCAAGTATCGGTATCGTCTTTGGGAACGCACATTTGAGAGCTTTTGTTTTTTTACCCAAAAAAATCACCTCGCACGGTATTATAACATTTTGTCGACACATATTCAAGACTTATGCATTAAAATTTGCCCGATATTGTTGCAAAAATAAATATTATGGTGTATACTATGTATAAATATTCATTTTGATTGGCGGTAAATTATGAAAAGTATAGGTATTATTGTAAATACCCAAAAGGATGACGGTATAAAATATCTTTCAAGGGTTATAAAAGCGCTTTCGGGCAGGGCGGATATATATTTGAGCGATGCCTGCGATGCGGATTTTGACGGAATACAAAGGCTTGATCTTCCCCAAATGGCAAAAAAGGTCGATTATATGATAGTCCTCGGCGGAGACGGAACGATAATCGGTGCGGCAAGCGTTTGCGCAAGGAACAAAGTACCCGTTATGGGTATAAATTTGGGCAGGATCGGGTTTATGACCGAGGTTGAATGTGATTCCATTTCCGATGCAATAGACGCACTTCTTACGGGAAATTACAAAACCGAACAGAGAATGATGATGAAGGCGCAGATAAAGCGCGACAATAAGGCTTTGATAACCTGCCACGCGCTTAATGATATAGTCGTGTCAAAAAGCGCGGGAGTAAAGCTTGTCGGGATAGATCTGTATGCCGATGAGGAGCTTGTAAACAGATACATTGCCGACGGTATCATAATCGCAACGCCCACCGGTTCTACGGGGTATTCGATATCCGCAGGCGGGCCTGTGGTCGATCCGATGATGGAGCTTTACCTTGCAACGCCCGTATGCGCGCATATGCTTTCGGTAAGGAGCGCGATATTGCCGCCCTATAAGGATATAAGGATAACGCTTTCAAAGGATTATGCCGATAATAAAGCGCTTGTATCCGCAGACGGAGAGGTGCAATGCGAGATATGCGACTGTGACGAGGTAATAATAAGCCGTTCGCAATACAGCCTGGAGCTTATAAAGATAGGCGATCAGTCGTTCTACGACACGTTATTAAAAAAATTATCCTGAGGAGAAACGGACATTATGAAGCTTAACAGACAAACAGAAATTTTAAGAATTATAAAGGAACGCCCGATAAAAACTCATGACGAGCTTATTTACGAGCTTGAAAAGGCGGGTATTAAGGTAACGCAGGCAACGGTGTCAAGGGACATAAAGGAGTTGCGGCTTGTAAAGGTGCCGTCAAAGGACGGTGCGATATATGTTGCGTCCCGTGATGAGGACGAGCAAAGAGGCGTGGAACTGAAAAATTCCGTAAAAATGATACGCCGCGCCATGAATAACGTTGTTGTAAGAACGTTCCCCGGCATGGCGGGCGCTGTTGCGGCAACGGTCGATAACGTTATGAGCGATCAAATATTGGGCTCGATAGCGGGCGACGATACTCTGCTTATCATAACATCGGACGAGGCTGAAGCTATGCAGGTCGAAGAAAGAGTGAAATTACTGTTTGATTATAAAGGGGAATAGTGATGTTAAGTCAGTTATCCATAAAAAATGTAGCGGTTATTGACAGGCTTGATGTTGATATGAATAGCGGAGTTACCGTGCTTACGGGTGAAACGGGTGCGGGAAAATCAATCATTATCGACTCCATCAATATGATACTCGGAGACAGAACGAATAAGGATATAGTCCGTTACGGAACGGAGCGCGCCTCTGTTCAGGCGGTGTTTATAAATGTGCCCGATGCGGTTTTGGATACGCTTAAAGAATATGATATAGATTGTGACGATGATATCATCATATCAAGGACCGTAAGTGCGGACGGAAAGAGCGTAGCGCGGATAAACGGGACTATCGTACCGCTTGCGGTTTTGAGGGATATTTCAAATTCGCTTATAAATATTCACGGTCAGCACGATAATCAGGCGCTCCTGTCGCCGAAAAGGCATATTGATTTTTTGGACGCATACGCAGAATGTGACGAACTTACAGCAGAGTATAAAAAAATATACTCCCAAATGAAAGAACTGAAATCAAAAATAAACGCACTTCAAACGAATGAGGCGGACAAGGCTCACCGTATGGATCTGCTCGGATATCAGATAAACGAAATCGAGAGTGCAAAGCTTGTTGCAGGCGAGGATAAAGACCTTTTGGAGCAGCGTGAAATAATCGAAAATGCCGAAAAAATAAGCGGCGCAGTATCAAACGCATATATGCATTTATACGATAACCCCGAAGCGCAGAGTGCCTATGACAGTCTGAGCGTGGCGGTATCGAGCTTAGAGGAAATAGCGGACATAAACAAAGAATTGAAGGATGCGTATGAGGCATTGTCCGCCGCCATGTATACGGCGGAGGATGTGGCGCATACTATAAAAAGCTTTGGCGACAGCGTGGAATTTGACGAGGCAGAGCTTAAC
>CACZPW010000202.1 GCA_902783115.1 uncultured Ruminococcus sp.
CGGCGGCACAAGTATGGTTTTTAATCAGGAAATCAAGACATCACCTACCCCATCGCCGACACTTGCGCCCGAAAATACGGGGTATGCGGATCTGGAAAATGCCGTAAAAGATATAATATCGCAAAAGCCTCACGAAGAATACAGCGTGTATGTAAAAAATCTGAATACAAATACGTATTTCAGCATAAACGAACACCCAATGTTTTCAGCAAGCCTAATAAAGCTGTTTATAATGGCGGCAGTTTACTGCAAAGCAGAAAACGGCGAATTGCAATACGATGATAACATAAAGGATATGCTGAGACTTATGATAGAAGAAAGCGATAACGACGCTGCAAACGGGCTTGTTAAAATAATCGGCAGCGGCGATATCGACAAGGGCTTTGATATCGAAAACCAAATTTCACATGATCTGGGCTTTGTAAACACAAAACAGCAAACGGATCTTCAGGATAACCGCACTCACCCCGCAAAGGGCAGAAACTACACCTCCTGCGGCGACTGCGCAAGGCTTTTGGAAATGATATACCGCAACGGATTTATAAACGGAAAATTCAGTAACGACGCACTGTATTTCTTAAAATCACAGGTGCATACATATAAAATACCCTATGTACTGCCCAAAGATACCGTTACCGCAAACAAAACCGGCGAAATGACAGGCGTTCAAAACGACGTTGCAATCGTATATGCTCCAAGCTGCGACTATATTCTTTGTGTTATGGGAAACGGGATAAATAACGAAAGCTCTGGGATAAGCACGATACAAAAAATTTCACGCACTGTTTATGACTATATGACGGCTATCGAAACTCCAAAACCCTCGCCCGCTTCCAAAATCAGCCTGTCGCTTTATGATAGGATAACACGTTAAAAGGAACTGCGTTTTTGCAGTTCCTTTTAATGTTACCGTGTATTATTTTACCCAATCCTCAAATTCATAATCCTCTTTTGAGTTTTTTAGGTAATCCTTTGTAAATTCAAGTGCCACAATGGTATTTAAGCACCACTGAGCCGTAAAGTTTGTGGATATCCAGAACATTTCCATAAGCTTTTCATTGCTGAAAGAGTTGTCGACAATGTTAATATCAAAGCCGTCCTTTTTATCCTTTCCCGCAAGAGAATGTATAAGCACCTGCCATACCTTATAGGCAAGCTCTTCATCATTAGTCTGCCGTGCGGCATATGCAGCCATTGCGGACGCCATATACGGGAACGAAAAGCCCTCGCCCGATATAAGTCCGTTTGCCCATTTTTTCTTTTCCTCAGGCGTTTTGAAATAGAATTGACCGTATTCTACCATACATTCCTTTAAAAGCTCATTATCTGTATGATATGCAAGCTCAAAGCCAAGCTCCGGCGCACCCATACAAACAGCAAGATGTGAGCCGCCCGCCGAATTTTCGCCTATATACCCAAGCTCGCCCGTTTGCGGATCGTACTCAAAATTCGAGCCCGAAGCAAAGCGTAACGGCGCTTTTGTAAGGTCGGAAAATCCCCTCAGCATCTTTTTATGATAATGCTCGTCAAGGTATCTTTCCCACTGCACAAACCAGTTTGATACATACGTTGTCCAATCCGGGCCCGAACGTGCGTGCGTAGGCAGCTTCATATCCTCTTTTTTATAGAAGAAGCGTAACGGATCGATAGCCGCAAAATCTGCGTCCTTTACATCGTCCATACAGTCTCCGATATTCAAATCTCCGCCCGTCAGGTAGAACAACATTCTGTGATGCCCCGCCATTGCGATACGGGGCTCCTTACACGAATCGCCCCAATGTATCACATTATGCCTTGAGCCCATACCCTTCAAGTCGCCGAAATGGTATATATCCACGTTCGCACTGTGGCGGCACATCGCCTCGGCAACGGTAAATATGTCCTCCCTGCCCGATCTTATAAACGCATACCACAGCCATAACGTGGGCACAAGCTCCGTATTTTGCCATGCATAGCCGCCCAGGTCATATTTCCAGCAATGTCTTGCCCCGTCGTAGGTATGCATTATATCGCCGTAGTTCCAGAATCCGTACCAGCGGCGCTGCTCTATCTCATTTTTATAAAACTCAAACGCCTTGTCA
>CACZPW010000203.1 GCA_902783115.1 uncultured Ruminococcus sp.
AATCATCTGATCCCTTGCAGGACATGCGCCGCATGCGGCACAGCTTTCACCGCACGCGGAAGAACGCCGTATTTTTACCAGAGCCTTGCCGCCGGATATTTTTTTTACCGTTCCCGTCTGATACATAGTTTCACTCCCTCTTACGATATATTCAAAGTATACTGCATATTTCATATAAATTCAAGTATAAAAATTATTTTGCAAAAAGCTGAAAATAAGCGTGAAAATCACTAATAAAGTCTACCGTATACGCCGCTTGGTATTGTATAATCTATAGTAAGAGAGTGTCAGGGAAAGGAAATCGGGTATGATAATAAAACTTTTAAAAAATATGCTTGTGGCCGGTACGGCGCTTATATTGCTTTTTGGCGCATATCAGTGTGTAAGCTATGCCGGTGAAAATACAGGTACAATTACAAATCTTGCGCCCGGCTATTATGATATAAAGGCAGTATATCAAAATTCGTCCGTTGATGGGAACTGTTATATGTGGGCAAGCTCGTCAGGGTCGACGGAGGGCAGGAGCGCATTGCCGAAAACTACGGAAACAAGCGGGAATACGGTTGTTGTAAAAGGCGTATACACATCGGATGGGAACATCGAATACGGGTTGTATAACGACGGTGTATCTACTGCGTCCATAAGCGATGTTACGGCGGTGCCGTCGTCGGAATATAAATTTTTAAACGGCGGCGATATTTCGGAATATACGCTGATAAGGGATAAGGGCGGAAAATATTACGATTTTTCGGACAATGAGGTAAACCCGGTAGAGTATCTTGCATCGGAGGGTATGAACGCTTGCCGTATACGCCTGTCAAATGCGCCGGGAAAGGGTCACGGCGACGGGACGTATTATCTGCCTGAGGGCTATCAGGACGAGACGGACTGCCTCAACCTTTCAAAAGCGGCGAAGGATAGCGGGATGGATATAGTTTTCACCTTTAACTATTCCGATTACTGGTCAAACGGCGAGAGGCAGAGAATACCGGGCGACTGGGTGTCAAAAATAAAAACAGAGCTTGGCTATGACATAGAAAGCCTTGCATTTTTGCAGTCAATGACAGATGCGCAGAAAACGCAGATAATATCCGCATTATCCGACTGCGTTTACGAATACACAAAGCAGGTAATGACGGAGTTAAAGGCGCAGGGTACGCTTCCTCAATACGTATCGCTCGGCAATGAAATAAACGGCGGTATATTTATGCCGTTTGCCGGAAGCTTCGGAGCCTATTTTAACACCTCCACATACGGTATCGAGTATGAAGCAAACGATAAAAACGTATGGTACGATGCGAATTTCGGCGCAATTGCCAAGATTTTGAACCGTGGCTATGATGCGGTAAAGGAGGTATCCGACAATAAGACGCAGGTAATAATCCATCTTGCGAGCGACGGAAATTTCAGATATTCAAATGCGGGCAATCATAAGTGGTGGTATGATGCATATAAAAACGCCGGAGGAAAATGGGACGTGACGGGAATTTCATATTATCCATCATGGACGGTGCAGACGGCGTCGGTTTGCTATGAGAGAGTAAACGAGCTTTCGGGCATTTACGGAAAGCCAGTAATGATAATGGAGGTAGGCTATAACTGGAACTCCAAGAAAAAGGACGGATATGACGGACAGCTTTTCAATATTGACGCATATAAGGACATATACCCCGACACACAGTCGGGACACAAGGGCTTTATGGCTGAGTTTTTAAACTATATGAAGCTTTCCGGCAACTGTCTGGGAATACTGTATTGGGATCCGTTAAAGATACACGTAGAGGACAGCAAGGGCAATAACCTTGTCGGCTGGGCGATAGCCGAGAAAAAGGATGCGGTACAGTCAAACGTTGTTGAGAACACGACTCTGTTTGATTTTAACGGCAGGGCAATAGCCTCGGTGGGCTTGTATCATGAAACGAAAAATGCGGTAAGAACGGCGCCGCTCCCCAAAACGGTAACTCTTTATGAGCGCGGCTTTGACACCGCATGGACGGATTCTGACATTGCAGATTGGAAATTAAGCGGTAATTCGTTTGCAACGCCTGTCATAAACGAAGAATACGGCTTGTATGCGGAAAATAATATGACGGGCAGCGTCACAAAGTCATTTGATGTATCGGATAACACGCCCATCACATACGAAGCTGATTTCTATGTAATGAACAGTACCGGAAGAGATAATAATTATGCATATATCAAATTTGGCGACAAGCTTACGGTAGGCTATAATAATTCATATAACATGTTCTACAGTACCGACGGCGGCGCTTCATATAGCGCATCGGCGGTAAAAACAAGCTGTAACGGTAAAACCACAAGGATCAAGGCGGTAGTCGATCCGTCAAACAATAAGCTTATGTCCTTATCCGTTGACGGAAACGAGATCGAAGGCGCAATGGGTACTGTGCTTGAAGGTGCAAGCCTTGGCAGTGTTTCCATGGGCTTTGTACGGTCGGGCAGCGTAAGCTGGGTAATAAAATATGCCGTTTCAAAAATTTCGGTAACTCAGACCGTCTCCGATTCCCATACAGTGCTTGAGCCTACCGCCCAATATGCGGATAAGGTAAAAATAACCGAGAATACGGACGGAAATTTGGTAACCGTAAAGATAATACCCATAAACGGAGCAAGCCTCATGGCAAACAATGTTATTCTGTATGCCGTAACCTATGATGAAAGCGGACGTCTGACGGATGTAAGTATAGAGAGAGGGGCGGACGCAGACGGTACAATAACGGTTTTTGCACAGGTGGGCGATGGAGTGCATAAGCTTATGCTGTGGGATTCTTCACAGACTCCCATAGCAAAGCTTGCACAGTGAATGCTTTGGCAAAATAATTACTTTTATTATAAATAAACGGGGCCCGGTACGGCGTTGAACCGTCGTACCGGGTCCCGTTCACTTTTTGCAGATTATACGCTGTGATGCTTCGGTACCTTATCCTTAAATAAAAGATTTATTGACCATAAGCCTGCAATTCCGACGATCACGAATACGATCCTTGAAATTGCGGATAATTGTCCGCCGAAGATCGAGCCGACAAGGTCGAAGCTGAAAAGCCCTATCAAAAGCCAGTTTATCGCACCGAGGATAACCAATATCAGCGCAGTGTTGTTCATTCCGTTACTGTTCATTAAGAATCAACTCCTTTTTTGTAAATTTACACATTTAGTATCTGCGGCGCTAATATAAATAATTCAGGAAAATTTTTCAAAAAAAACGGGGTGGAATATATGCGTAATTTGTTTTTGTATGTGATAGCCGTTGCGGTGATTTTGACAACAGTCGCCGTTTTTTACCTCTTTTGCGGCGATGAGGTTAATAAAAGGAATCTTGATTTTTTATCCGAATATGAAATCGAGGTAAAAAAGCGTCCTGTAGAAACAGTCGGAATAAAGCTCCCGTCGCCGTTTGACAATGTGTATACCGAATACAATAAGCTGCAGAAGAAGGCGGGACTTGACCTTTTACCGTATGCGGGAAGATATGCGGTAAGGTATACCTATGAGGTGCTGAATTTTCCGTATGCCGCAGATGAGGCGGTGCGTGCAAATGTTATATGCGTTGATGATCTGCCTGTGGGCGGTGATATAATGACAGTTTCGGCAACCGGATTTATGGAGGATCTGGGGTTTATAAAGAGAAACGATAAGTAATTCCGCTTGTTTTGTAAAATTATCCGCTTGACTAAACAGTGAAAAAAACATATAATATGTATATAAATCAAAGGGTATGGGAGGGGATATGTATGCAGGAAACCGTTGAAAAGATAAAAGCGATGCTTGTACTTAAAAAATATGCCGAGCTCAGAGCCTTCCTATGCGAAATGAATGAGGCGGATATCGCCGCAATATTTGCGGAGATGGCGGACGAGAAGATACCCATACTGTTCAGACTTTTGCCAAAGGACGTTGCGGCGGAAACCTTTTCCATGATGGATATAGACCGTCAGGAGCTTTTGATTAAGGGATTTTCGGACAGTGAGTTAAAAGAGGTGTTCGAGGAGCTGTACGTCGATGATGCGGCGGATATCATAGAGGAGCTGCCTGCCAATGTTGTAAAGCGTATACTTAAAAACACGGAACCGCAGACGCGCCGCATGATAAATGAGATATTGAACTATCCCGAGGACAGCGCGGGAAGCATGATGAACACCGAATATATAAGTCTGCGCCCGAATATGACGGTTGAAGAAGCGATAAAGCGTATCAGGCGTGTCATATCCGATGCGGAAACGGTGTATACCTGCTTTGTTACAAAGAGCGACAGAAAGCTGTTGGGCTTTATTTCGATAAAAACTCTTCTGCTTGCGTCAAAGGATGAGCTTATCAAGGATATTATGGACAGTACGGACGTGTATGTCCATACGCATGACGATAAGGAGGACGTTGCAAAGGCGGTAAACAAATACGACCTTGTAACACTGCCGGTAGTCGATGATGAGATGCGGCTTGTCGGAATCGTAACCTTCGATGATGCTATCGACGTTATGCAGGAGGAAACGACAGAGGATATCGAGATGATGGCGGCTATCGCACCGCATGAGGATTCGTATTTTAAAACGTCCGATATCAGTCATGCGAAAAACAGGATAATATGGCTTTTGATACTTATGCTGTCTGCGGCAATAACGGGGCATCTGATCGCAAATTACGAGTCGGCATTTGCGGCGGAGGCAATATTGGTATCGTTTATACCTATGCTTATGGGTACGGGCGGCAACTGCGGCTCGCAGTCGGCAACTCTTATAATAAGAGGTATGTCGGTGGACGATATCGAGCTTAAGGACTTTTTAAAGGTGCTGTGGAAAGAATTGCGGGTATCGGTGCTTATGAGCGCGGTATTGGGAGGAGTAAACGCATTGCGGATAATCATTCAGTACAGAGATGTTATGCTTGCGCTGGTGGTGAGCGTTTCGATCGTGGGTACGGTTATCATGTCGCAGATAATAGGCTGCATGCTTCCCATGCTTGCAAAACGTTTAAAGCTTGATCCGGCAGTTATGGCGGCGCCGCTTATAACAACAATAGTAGACGCGTGCTCTATTATAATATATTTTTCAATAGCCACAAAGGTATTTAATATAGGCTGAGTTTTTGACATACATGAAAAAAAGGACGGTCAAAAAAATGAGTGTGAAAGAAGAAAATATAAAAACAGGAATGGATTTGTCCGATGAAAGAACGGTATTGGAGCTTGCGGAAGTGTTCAAGGTTTTCGGTGACGGGACAAGAATAAGGATACTGCGGTCGCTTTTTGATAAGGAGCTTAGCGTAAGCGAGATATGCGATACCATATCCATGAGCCAGTCGGCGGTTTCGCATCAGTTAAGGATTTTAAAGCAGGCAAGGCTTGTAAAATACCGCCGCAACGGAAAACAGGCGATATATTCTCTTGACGATGACCATGTAAAGACGATCATCGAGCAAGGGCTTATCCATGTAAACGAATAAGAAACATTAAAAGAGCTGTTGCGAAAAATTGCAGCAGCTCTTTTAGTATAAGCGTATCAGCCTTTTGCATTAAGATATTCGGTTATCCGTATGACCTCGATACCCGCAAGCATAACTATACCTGTTCCGTGAGTATCGTTAAGATTCCAGCCGAGCTCATACTTGTAGTAGTCGGGTATGAACGAGAACTCACTGCCCCTACATACGCCGTAAACGTTGCCCGCTCCGTCAACGGAGGTTTTTGTAAGCGCCTCCCAGCCCTTGAATATAGCCTTGACGTATTTTTCGGGGTCGGTGAGCCATCCAAATCTTACGCCTCTTGAGAACGCATATATAAACATTGACGTACAGGAGGTTTCGGGGTATGATTCGTGGTCGGTTATTACCTGATGCCACATACCTTCGTGATCCTGAAGCTTTACGTATGCGCTGCAAAGCTCATTTAAAAATTCAAGCAGTGCGGGGCGCTTCGGGTGGTTTTCGGGGAGCTTTTCCAAAAGCTCCGTCATTGAAAATACTACCCAACCGTTGCCTCTGCCCCAGGGCACGCCCGTCATGGAGTTGTATTTAAAATCGTAAACGTGGGACATTATATGCTGATCCTCCATATACAGCATATCCTTGAATGCAAAGAACTGATTTGCCGCATCGTCTGCATATTTGATATCACCGGTAAATTCGTAGTATCTTGCAAGGAACGGAACGCTCATATAAAGATCGTCCGCCCACATTGTCTGATTGTGGAATGAATGCATCATATCCTTTCGGTAAAATGCGCCGGAGGGAAGCCTGTCCTGCTTGTTAAAAATGTAATCGCCGACGTAGTCCGCAACAAACTTTACGTTATCTATCCCCAGATATTTATGCACCTCAAGCATCATTGACGCAAACGAGCCGCAGTCGTCAAGCGAGTCGATAGAGGTAAGGAGATTGTGTATTGCGGTCGCACCGCCGTATTGCTCCTTGTCCCACAGCGCATATTCAAGCGTGTCACAGCAAAGCTGCACGTGTGACTTCAAGTATTTTTTAAGATCTTCATTTTCGGTTATAAGAGCTGTGTGCAAAAGTCCGTACATGGTAACGCCAAGCGGATAATTCCAACGCCCGAACAGAGTATTTTCGTTGTAAGGTCTTACAAACGTATTCGGTGCGTCAAGTCTCCAGAAGGTCTTAGGCTCGCCTATAACGTGACGCATATCCGACGCCAAAGCCCAGGGGAACTCAAAATCCGCATCAAACGGACCTATGTACATCCACGCATCGGGCGCGCCCTTTACTCTTGCGGCGCTTGTAAATTCAATTCTGTCGCATTTTAAAGTAAAGCCCCAGTCACTTCCTGAGCTTTGCGCCATTACGTGTATATCGTAGGTGCCGAACGGAATATCAAGCTCAAATTCGGATTTTCCCGCCTTTGCGGCATATACCTCTTTTTGATTTAAGTATACAGTTGTATCGGTAAGAGTATCAAGAGTAAATTTATACGTCGTATTTTTAATATCGTTGAAAAAGCCTTTTACCCAACCGACTGCATATTTATTTTCGCATGTGCCGTAAAGACGGTTCAGCTGTCCGTGAGCCTTTTTCTCGTCCGTCCAATCCTTTGTGGGGCAGAGCTTTTTATCAAAATCGTTTTCGCTCATACCGCGTGTGAAATCGGGCGTGTAATCGTCCGGTACAAGCTCGGTAAATACCCAGCCCTCCTGACCTTCACGTTCCTTTGTCGGCATAAGCGTATACAGATCCCATTTTCCGAGCCAGGGTCCGAAATCGCCGCCGAAGCCCGCTTTTGTTTTCTTAAAGCATATCCGCATATCGTTCCAACCCTGCGCCCAGTTTATTTCCACACGGGTTGCCTTTTCCGAATACCTTTCCCTGAAAATATCGGATTTATATATTATCTCACCGTTTAAATACATAACCATTGGCCCGTAGCAGTTTACATCAAAACCGCCCGCTGCTGCAACGGGTGAATAGTACGAGGTAAACGCCCATACGCAATCCTTCTGCTTTGCGTCGGGGTATATCTTATCAAGGTCGATATGATAGCGGTAATCCTTGCCCCTTGTTATGCCGTCGTTACAGTAGGCTCTGTAGTAAAGCCCGTGTTCGAGATTTTGCCCCATATAACGGTGCGCCAAAGAGTTTATGACTGCGATCGCGTCCGTTCCCTCATAGGCGTAAATACTCCTTAAATCATCAAAATAATATCCCATTTTGTTCTCTCCCTTAGGTATAATTTTACATACGGTAATTATATCGTAGAAATTCTGAAAAGTCAATTATAAGTTGACATAAATTGAATAAAATAGGGCGATCGTATTGACAGGCTTTAAAATATGTGTTAAAACATAACGGGGGGTGGATTTATGACATTACAGCAGATGCGGTATGCTGTTACCATAGCGCAGTACGGTTCGATGAATAAGGCGGCGGATATGCTGTTTGTGTCACAGCCGTCTCTTACAAGCGCGATACGCTCGATGGAGGAGGAGCTTGGAATAAAGATATTCAAGCGCTCAAAAAGGGGCGTGACGATAACAAATGACGGAGCCGAATTTCTGGAGCATGCCCGGCGTATATGCCAGCAGTATGAGATACTTGAGGAAAAGTATGTAAACAGCGCAAGCCTCAAACGCAAATTCGGTGTTTCCACACAGCATTATTCGTTTGCAATAAAGGCATTTGTGGAAATGGTAAAAAAATACGATACTGCCGAGTATGAGTTTGCGATACGTGAAACGAGGACAAGGGACGTAATAAACGACGTAGGCACGTTAAGAAGCGAGATAGGCATACTGTATATGAGCGACTTTAACAGAGATGTTATAAGGAAGCTTTTAAGGGATAACGACCTTGATTTTCATAAGCTTATAGAATGTAATGCGTATGTGTACGTCTATAAAGGTCATCCGCTTGCAAATGAGGAATATATAACCTTTGATATGCTCAAGGACTATCCGTGTCTGTCGTTTGAGCAGGGCGAGGAGTCGTTTTATCTTGCGGAGGAGATACTCTCCGAAAACGAATATACCCATGTTATAAAGGCGACCGACAGGGCGACGCTGTTAAATCTTATGGTCGGACTTAACGGCTATACTCTGTGTTCTGGTATAATATGCGAGGAATTAAACGGAAGCGATTATACCGCAGTACCGTTTAAGGCTGATAAGGATAACAAAAATCCCGTTATGGAGATAGGCTATATAGTAAAGAAAAACAGTATTATAAGCAATACGGGCGAAAACTATATCGAAGAAATAAAAAAATATCTGAAAGAAATAAAAAGTATTTGAATATAAATCAAACAGTAATACAGTATAAAAACGGAGTATGGCGCATACCTTACTCCGTTTTTTTGATATAAAATTTTAATAAAATTTGCATTTTTGAGGATTTTTTGTTATAATAATAGTAATATGAGGGACTATATATTTTTGAGGTGTAAAAATGGTTTGCATAGGAAACGATTGGGACGAAATTTTAAAGGACGAATTTCAAAAGGACTATTATTTAAAGCTCCGTGAGTTTTTAAAGGCAGAATACAGAACGCATATAATACATCCCGGTATGTATGATATTTTCAATGCGCTCAAATGGACACCGTACAGGGACACAAAGGTGGTAATCTTCGGTCAGGATCCCTACCATGAGGAGGGACAGGCTCACGGTCTGGCGTTTTCTGTGCAAAAGGGCGTCAAGATCCCGCCGTCGCTTATGAATATGTATAAGGAGCTTCAAAATGAGCTTGGCACTTATATCCCCAATAACGGATATTTGAAAAAATGGGCGGATCAGGGGGTGTTGCTTTTAAATTCCTCGCTTACCGTTCGTGACGGTCTTGCAAATTCGCACAGGAACAAGGGCTGGGAGATTTTTACAAATACGGTCGTAAAAAAGCTTAACGACCGTGAGGACAGCGTTATATTTATGCTCTGGGGCTCAAACGCAAAGGAGAAGCAGGAATTTATCACAAATCCCCGGCATTATATTTTAACGGCGGCGCATCCGAGTCCCTTATCGGCGCACAGGGGGTTTATGGGCTGCGGGCATTTTAAAAAGGCAAACAGTCTGCTTGAGAGAATGTCAAAAACGCCGATAGATTGGCAGATAGAAAATATTTGAATTGTATTTTGGGTATCGGCAGGTGTTTTATCAGAAGTAAGAGGGAATAAGGAATAGTGAATAAGTAAGGTACAAAATGCCTCGGCATTTTGGTTTATTCTTATTTCTTTGTGACTTGGGAGAGAATGGAGATAAATATGAAAATTTTTGCACTTACAGGCGGAAGCGGAGTTGGAAAAACCAATGTTGCAAGACTCATGTGCGACAACGGCTTTTATATCATAGATGCGGACGGGGTTGCGCATAAGGTAACGGAGCAGGGCACGCAGTGCTATGACGAGCTTGTTTCGACCTTCGGGACAGGAATCGTAAAAAAAGACGGAAGGCTTAACAGAAAAAAGCTTGGTAAGCTTGTGTTCGGGGATATGGATAAATTAAAAACCCTTAACCGCATAACACACCACTATATACTGCTTGAGATAAAGAGGATAATAGCAAATCTTTCGGAATACGAATATGATTACGTAGGTATTGACGGGGCTGTAATATTGGGAAGCATCATAGAGCCGCTTTGCGAATTTACGGTTGTTGTTGACGCGGATTACGACGTAAGAGCAGGGCGTATAAAGGCAAGGGACAAGCTTAGCGATACCGAGGTACAAAAGCGCCTTATGTCACAGCCCGGCAGCGAATTTTATACAAGCCGCGCCGATTACGTCATTAAAAACAATTCAACCCTTGATGAGCTTAAAGAGCGGGTTTTTGAGGTATGCAAAAGAATACGGAACGAAAGATAAAAATTTGAGGTATTGGATTTGAGCAAGATATTAAAAATTTTCTTGGTTGCGCTGTGTATGGTTCTGGGCTTTATGGCGGTGCGGACGGGGTATGATGTCGGCAAGAGAACGACATACCCCGTTGCCTACAGTGAATACATAGTCAAATATGCCGGCAAGTATAAGCTTGATACGTTTTTGGTCATGGCGGTTATCAAGCAGGAGAGTAATTTTGTGCCGGAGGCACAGTCTGACTATGCAAAGGGGCTTATGCAGCTTACGGAGGAAACGGCGGCTTGGAATGCGGCGCAGATGGGACTTTCGGATTATGACTATACCGAGCCTCAGACTAATATAAATATAGGCTGCCGCTATTTGAGGTATCTTATAGACCATTACGGTAACGTCGATACGGCACTTGCCGCATACAACGGCGGAATGGGAAATGTTGATGCGTGGCTTAACGACCCCGATTGCAGTCTTGACGGCGTGGAGCTTTACAATATCCCGTTTCCCGAGACCCGCGCATACGTCAGGAAGGTGCGGAGCTATTGGGAAAATTACAGAAAGCTCTACGGATGATAAATAAATCTTGCAATTACGCTAAAATGAGGTTATAATATATTTGATATATAAAAATTGGCAATACGTTTACTTAAGAAAGGAGATGTTCGTATGTCATTGGTTATCACTATAGGCCGCCAGTACGGAAGTGCGGGTAAGGACGTAGGCAAAATTATTGCAGAGGAATTGGGGATCCCGTTTTACAACAAGGAGCTTGTCGATATGGCTGCAAATAAGGGCAATATAAGTGCCGAAGCCGTCAGGGAAATTGATGAAAAGGCTACGAGCAGCTTTTTGTATTCGTTGGTAAACGGAAATTATACCATGCACGGTGCGGTAGTAAATTATGAAATGCCCGTAAACGATAAGCTGTTTATTGCACAGTCCGAGGTTATTAAGGAGCTTGCAAAGGAAGGCTCATGCGTGATAGTCGGAAGATGTGCAGATTATGTTTTAAAGGATGTTGAGGACGTTGAAACCTGTTCGGTTTTCGTCTATGCAAGTCTTGACTACAGAGTTAAGCGTGTAATGGAAGCATTCCCTGAGCTTACGCAGTCAAAGGCGAGAGAAAGGGTAATAAAGACCGATAAACAGCGCCGTACATATTATGATTACTATTCGGACGGGGATTGGGGCATTATGGAAAATTACGATATATGCCTCAACACCGAAAAGTTGGGAATAGAGCAGGCTGCAAAGATGCTTGTAAATTATATTAAAAACAGAGGTTAGTATATTGTTGGTATTGGAATTTATACGTTCAGTAGTGCTTGGCATCGTCGAGGGTATAACCGAATGGCTGCCGATAAGCTCTACGGGGCACTTGATACTTGTAAACGAATTTATAAATAACAAAAACAGCTTTACCGCGTCGGATCTGTATCTGTATGTGATACAACTCGGAGCTATCCTTGCGGTTGTCACGCTGTATTTTAGAAAGCTCAACCCTTTCGCTCTTTCAAAGACGGCAGAGGAAAAAACCGAAACCTGGCAGATGTGGTTTAAGGTGATAGTTGCCTGTCTGCCTGCGGCGGTGATAGGACTTTTGCTCAACGATTATATGGATAAGCTTGAAAATTGGAAGGTCGTATCCGCGACGCTTATCATATACGGAATACTGTTCATAATCGTTGAAAAATACATAAAAGGCGATAAAATAAAGAGTATGGACGCCCTTACCTACAAAACGGCTGTGCTTATAGGTCTCTTCCAGGTGCTGTCCATAGTTCCCGGAACATCAAGGTCGGGCGCTACGATACTCGGCGCAATAATATTGGGCTGTTCAAGAGGCGTGGCAGCGGAATTTTCATTCTTCCTTGCCATTCCCGTTATGTTCGGGGTAAGCTTTATAAAAATCGTCACCTATGACGGAACTCTTACGGGAGCAAATATCGCCGTACTGCTGGTGGGTATGGTAGTTGCCTATATCGTATCGGTGATGTCGATAAAGTTCTTGGTAGGCTATGTAAAAAAGCACGATTTTACAGCGTTTGGCTGGTACAGGATCGCATTGGGCATAGTTGTTATACTGTGCGGACTGATACATTTGATTTAAAAAAACAGGCTCGGCACTTATGTTGTGCCGAGCTCTTTTAAGTCTTTAAAGAATGTGGGATATGAAACGCTTACGCAAGCATCATCGTCAAGAGTTGATTTTCCGTTTGCAAGCTGTGAAAGTATCGCCAACGACATTGCCATCCTGTGGTCGCCGTAGGTTTTAAAATCGGCGCCGTGTATCGGCTTTTGTCCGTGTATTACCATACCGTCGTCCGTTTCCTCTATATCTGCGCCGCATTTTTTAAACTCGTTTACAACGGCAAATATGCGGTTTGTTTCCTTTACCTTTAACTCCTGTGCGTCCTTTATTACGGTTGTGCCCTCGGCAAATACCGCCGCAACCGCAATTACAGGCAATTCATCAATAAGCCGGGGTATAATTCCCTTGCCGACCGTTACGCCGTGAAGATGAGAGGAGCATACAATGATATCCGCGACCTGTTCGCCCGTTACCGTTCTTTTGTTTTCGAGGCGTATATCCGCGCCCATATCCTTTAAAACATCAATAATTCCCGTTCTTGTCGGATTTACTCCGACGTTTTTTATTGTTATATGCGAATCTTTTAACATCGCGCCCAGGACCATAAAGAATGCCGCCGATGAAATATCGCCGGGCACCGTGATATTTTGCGGTGCAAGAGATTCTGTTTTGTTTACCGTTATATCAAGTCCCGAAACGTCAATTTTTGCGCCCATTGCCCTTAGCATAAGCTCTGTATGATCCCGCGATTTTTCCGGTTCGTGAATTACCGTTTTGCCGTTTGCCTGAAGTGCGGCAAGAATAATTGCGGTCTTTACCTGTGCGGACGCGACCGGCATATTATACTCAATCCCGTGTATAGCTTTGCCGCTTATATGCAGCGGACAATAATCACCCGTAATATCGGCGCCCATAAGCCGCAGAGGCTGTGCGACCCGGTTCATGGGGCGTTTTTGTATTGATTCATCGCCCGAAATATCACATTCAAAATCCTGCGCGCATAAAAGGCCGCATAAAAGCCTTGTAGTAGTCCCGCTGTTGCCGGTATAGAGCAGGGAATCTGGCTTTTCAAGCCCATTTATACCTTTTCCGTATACCGTAACGGTATCACCGTTTAAATCTATCCTTATCCCAAGCTGACGGAAGCAGTCGATTGTGGATAAGCAGTCCGCGCCGTTTAAAAATCCCGATATGTGTGTAACCCCGTCGGCAATAGCGCCGAACATAACGGCCCTGTGCGAGACAGACTT
Organism: uncultured Ruminococcus sp.; assembly: GCA_902783115.1. Lineage (GTDB taxonomy): Bacteria > Bacillota > Clostridia > UBA1381 > UBA1381 > 12844. Next base: position 13,647 of record CACZPW010000203.1, read on the forward strand.
GTCGCCCGGTACCGTAAGGGTGCCGTTTGCGCTGTTGATTTTCATTATTTCCATTAGATATTACCCCTCAAAATGAGTTTAAAATAAAATTCTAAACCGATTATAGCATAAATAAACTGTAAAGACAAGACATAAAAGGGGTTGTGGATATGAAAAGGCAGAGCTTTTTAACGGGCGCCGTTATACTTATGACAGCAAATGCTATTTCAAAGCTTTTGGGGGCGGTATTTAAGATCCCGCTTACATACATTATAAACGAAGAGGGAATGGCGGTATATAATACCGCGTTTACTGTCTATATAATGTTTTTATCCTTTGTCATATCGGGAATGCCCTTTGCAATATCAAGGAGCGTTGCAAAGGATACGGCACTTTTAAAATTTGCGGACGCAAGGCGCAGAGTAAGGCTTTCTGCAATCATGCTGTCCGTTATCGGTCTTTTTGCGTCGGTCATTCTGTATATCCTTGCGCCGTTTCTTGCCGTATCAATGAATGAGGCGGGTGCAGCTCCTGCGATAAGGGCGGTAGCCCCGTCGGTGTTTTTTGTTGCGCTTGGCGCAGGCTATAAAAGCTATTTTCAGGGCTCATTGAATATGATGCCCGTTGCCATCTCGCAGGTCATAGAGGCGCTTATAAAGCTTATAGCGGGGATATGGGGCGCGCTTTTGTTTGTTTCATTGGGAACACAGGAGGCGGTAGCGGGGGCAATATCGGGCGTTACTGCGGGTGAAATAATCGCAACCGCAATACTTGTTATCTTCTATGTATTTATAAAAAAAGATAAGGGCATACCCTCAAAGGGCGACAGGGCTCTGATACGGGATATACTGTCTGTTTCGATTCCGTTTTTTGCGATTTCGGTATCGGCAAATGCACTTATAACGCTTGATACGGCAGTAATAAGAAGATGCCTTATATTATCGGGGTTGGGCGACGGTACGGCTCGGTTTCTCTACGGCGCATATACGGGCTATGCCCAGACGGTATTTAACCTGCCCATAGGCATAATTGCCGTGATCGGAGTAAGCATTTTGCCCGTGATAGCCGGTGCGTCGGGGGAAAATAATACAAAAAAAGCCGCCGCCGTAGCGGAGCTTGCGATAAAGCTGTCCGTAATTCTTTCCGTGCCGTGTGCCGTTATCATGTACACGCTAAGCGATGAGATACTGTTTATACTTTTTAAGAATACCTCCGCAAAATTGATGCTTTCCATGCTTGCGCCGTGTATAATACCCGTATGTGTAAGGAATATAATCATTGCGGCGGAGCAGTCGGCGGGGAAGCTGTTCGTACCGTTTGCGATAACTTCGGTCTTTCAGCTTGCGGGCACAGTCTTGGGATTTGTGCTGGTTTTGTACGGCGGGCTTAACATTTACGGTGCGATAATTGCCTCTTTGGCAGTAGATTATATGTGTGCGGCTTCACTTTATATAAGTATTTTAAAGCTTATGCGTTTAA
>CACZPW010000204.1 GCA_902783115.1 uncultured Ruminococcus sp.
GACAAGATGTACGGCACATATGAGGAAAAATTTGACGCTTATAAGGCGCTTATGGGCTATTATATGTCGGTGCCGGGTAAAAAGCTCTTGTTTATGGGCGGAGAGTTCGGACAGTTCCTTGAATGGAGGTTTGACGACCAGCTTGAGTGGAACTTGCTTGATATGGAGCGCCACAGAAAATTAAAGACTTATACAAAGGATTTAAACAATTTCTACAGTGCGCACCCTGCAATGTGGATAAATGACACAAGCTGGGACGGCTTTAAGTGGATAAACGATTCGGATAACGAAAATTCCGTATTTTCGTATATGCGTATGGCGGACACGCCCGACGAGGACGTAATAATCGCCGCGAATTTTACGCCCGTTGACAGACCTGTATATAAGCTCGGCGTAAGAGAGGCGGGAGTGTACGAGGTTATAATCCATTCAAATTCCACCAAGTACGGCGGAAACCGTCTTATAAGGCGCAAGAGCTATAAGACAAAGGATGAGCCCTACGGCGATATGCCGTATACCATAGAGGTATCGGTGGACGCAAATTCGGCCATGTATCTTATGAAAAAGGCGGAAAAAAAGTAAAAGATGCTGTCGAGACAGCTTTAAATAATAAAGAGATGGAGGAGAATAAAAAATGGTATCAAAGGATTGCGTAGCAATGATACTTGCAGGCGGACAAGGCTCGAGACTCGGTGCCTTGACGAAAAATGTAGCAAAGCCGGCAGTGCCGTTTGGCGGAAAGTACAGGATAATTGATTTCCCGCTGTCAAACTGTGTACATTCGGGGATCGATACGGTGGGAGTGCTTACACAGTACCAGCCGCTTGAGTTAAACACCTATATAGGAAACGGAAACCCGTGGGATCTTGACAGGAGCCATGGCGGCGCGTATGTATTGCCCCCGTATCAGAGCGCAAAGGCGGGCGAATGGTATAAGGGAACGGCAAATGCAATATATCAGAATTTAAGCTTCTTAAACGGCTTTAACCCGAATCACGTTATAATTCTTTCGGGCGACCATATTTACAAGATGAATTACCGTGATATGTTAAAAGCGCACGAAGAATCGGGCGCCGCCGCAACCATAGCGGTCATGCCCGTACCCTGGGAGGAGGCTTCGAGATTCGGCATAATGAACGTTGATGAAGAGGGCGCGATAGTTGAATTTGAGGAAAAGCCCGCAAACCCGAAATCAAACCTTGCGTCAATGGGTATTTATGTATTTGATTACAAGGCGTTGAAAAAGTACCTTGAGGACGATGAAAGAGATCCCGAATCGGATAACGATTTCGGAAAGAATATAATCCCCACAATGCTTGCAAACGGCGAGAAGATGATGAGCTATAAGTTTGAAGGCTATTGGAAGGACGTAGGAACGGTACAGAGTCTGTGGGAGGCGAATATGGATCTGATAGACAATCCTCCGCAGTTTGAAATAAACGACAGAAAGTGGCCGATATATTCAAGGAATATGGCGCTTGCTCCGCATTATGTGGGCAATGACGCAAAAATCGTAAACTCTACCGTAACCGAGGGCTGCTCGATATACGGTGAAGTAAATCACAGCGTTATATTCGGAGCCGTAGAGGTCGGCTCCGGCTCCGTTGTCCGTGATTCGGTGATTATGCCGGGCGCAAAAATAGGCGATAACGTAACGGTAGAAAAGTGCGTTATCGGTGCGGACGCCGTCGTGGAAAACGGCTCAAAGGTCGGCGTATCGCCCGAGAGTGATAAAAACGAATATGCTTCAAAATACTGTACTCACGGCATAGTCCTGATCGAGGGCGGCGCAACGGTTTTGGCAAATTCCGACATTCCCAAGGGCAGTATGATCGAGAAGGAATAAGAAAGAGAGGAGAGTTTAAGCAGATGAAAACAAATACAATGGGTGTTATTCTTACAAGTGAAGATAAAATACCTCCGATTACCGATATTCGCGCGAATGCCGCGCTTCCCTTTGCGGGTCGGTACCGTATAATAGATTTTGCGGTATCGAATATGGCAAACGCAGGCGTTCCCAATATAGGCGTTGTAACAGAGTCGAACTATTCGTCGCTTATGGATCACATAAAATCGGGTAAGCCGTGGGATCTTGACAGAAAGAACGGCGGCTTGAACGTTCTTCCGCCGAGCCTTGAACAGATGTCTTTGGGTTCGATAAAGGGAAATATAGATATGCTTGCGGGTATCCGCGATTATTTGCACAGAAGTCCGCAGACGTATGTTATCCTGTCGCTCGGTAATATGATCTATAACATCGACTTTAACGATGTTGTGGATACGCACATCAAGACGCAGGCGGACGTAACCATAGTTTATAAGAACATAAAGGGCTGTGAGGATTCAGAGCTTTCAAGATTTACTCTTCTTGAATTTGACGATGAAGGCAAGGTTTGCGATATCGAGGTACAGCCTTACTATCCCAAAACAACAAACGCCTCAATGGAGCTATACATCATGGAAAAGGCGCTGCTTGAAAGCATAGTTGACGAATGCTCCGCAAGGGGTGACAGGGACTTTGTAAAGGACGCGCTTGTAAAGAAGATGCTCGGTATCAGGATCTACGGCTATGAATACAAGGGATATATGGACAAGATAGATTCGATGAAATCATATTACAGAAATAATATGAAATTCCTCGACAAGGATATCCGCAACGAGCTGTTCAATCCCGAAAACCCCATCTATACAAAGACAAAGGATCAGTCTCCGACAAAGTACGGTCCGGAGGCGATAATCAAAAACAGCTTTGTTTCCGACGGCTGCGTTATCGACGGTACGGTCATAAACTGCATACTTGCAAGAGGCGTTGTCGTAAAGAAGGGCGCTACGGTCAAAAATTCGATAATTATGCAGGATTCGGTAATAGATGTTGACGTTGACCTTGACCATGTGGTATTTGACAAGGAGGTCTATGTTACAAAGGGCAGAAAGCTTATCGGACAGGAAAGCTATCCGCTTGCAATTTCAAAGGGTACAAAAATCTGATCAAAATAAAATCAAACAGGCATACATAAGTCGTATTTGTTATGACATACCTGTTTGATTTTTGATTTAGAAACAAAGAAAAAACAAATAAAAACAAAAAAACACATAATTTACGCAGAAAAAACCGTGTATTTTTAGTATGATTTAAACATAAATCAAGTGTAATAATTGACAAAATGTGCATTTTAGTGTACTATATATAGATTTAGGTGTTATTAAAGATACATAGGGGATTATTAAAGAAAGGATTTTAGCTATGAACATATTATTTGCAACTCCGGAGTCGTCGCCGTTTGCAAAAACGGGAGGTTTGGGCGACGTGGCAGGCTCATTGCCGACGGTACTCCGCCAAAAGGGTGTGGACGCAAGAGTTATTATGCCGCTTTACCGCTGTATTGCGCAGGAATACAAGGATAAAATGCGCTATATCAGCCATATCTATATAGACATGGCATGGCGCAAGCAGTATGCCGGGGTTTTTGAGCTTGAATATAACGGCGGCTATTACTATTTTGTCGATAATGAATTTTATTTCAACGGTGATACTCCGTACAGCTATATTCATCTTGACTGTGAGAAGTTCATATTTTTCTCAAAGGCAGTTCTGTCGCTTTTGCCGACAATAGGCTTCAGACCTGACGTTATAAACTGTAACGACTGGCAGACAGGACCGATACCGGTATTTCTCGATACCTTCCGCGACAATCCGTTCTACCGTGGTATAAAAACGGTTATGACTATCCATAACCTTAAATTCCAGGGCAGATGGGATCTAAGGGGGATAAAGGACGCAATGGGAATAAGCGATTACTATTTCACGCCCGATAAGCTTGAATACTATAAGGACGGAAACCTTTTAAAGGGCGGCATCGTATATGCGGATAAGGTATCTACCGTATCGCAAAGCTATGCCAATGAGATAACCACTCCCGAATACGGTGAGGGGCTTGACAGCCTGTTATCGGCAAGGCGTAACGACCTTACGGGTATTGTAAACGGTATTTCCTATACCGACTGGGATCCTAAGACGGATAAGCTTATTTATGAAAACTATACCCAAAAGACGGCTGTAAAGAAAAAAGCCGAGAACAAGAAAAAGCTTCAGGCTGAGCTTGGGCTTCCGGTCGATGAAAATAAGATGCTCGTAGGGATAGTATCAAGACTTACCGACCAGAAGGGCTTTGACCTTGTGGCATATAAGATTGAGGAGCTTTGCAACGGCGGCTGTCAGGTAGTGGTGCTGGGTACGGGCGATGAAAAGTATGAAAACCTGTTCCGTCACTATGCATGGAAGTATCCGGATAAATTCTCCGCGCAGATATATTTTTCAAACGAGCTTTCGCACAGGATCTATGCCGCATCGGACGTATTTCTGATGCCGTCGAGGTTTGAGCCGTGCGGACTTTCACAGCTTATCTCGATGCGTTACGGTACGATCCCGATCGTCCGTGAAACGGGAGGCTTAAAGGATACGGTCGAAGCATATAATGAATATACGGGCGAGGGCAACGGCTTCTCGTTTGCAAACTACAACGCAGATGAAATGCTAAATATCATATGGTATGCGATGGACGTATACTATAACGATAAAGAGGCGTGGGCGGGACTTATCAAAAACGCCATGAGCGCCGATTATTCGTGGGACGTATCTGCAGACAAGTATATCGGGCTTTACAGCGCTCTTTCGGGCGTTGAGGCACCGAAAAGCCCCGCAAAAAAGTCTGCCCCAAAAAAGGCAGAGGCAAAGAAGCAGGCTCCCCAAAAGGCGGTAAAGAAGC
>CACZPW010000205.1 GCA_902783115.1 uncultured Ruminococcus sp.
GAGGGCAGGAATATGGTAATGTTCCTCTCTCCGTTATCATAATTAAACTTTGGGAAGGAGACAAAACACAATGGCAAAGACTAAGATCAAAACACACAGAGGCGCTGCCAAGAGATTTAATCTCACAAAAAACGGTAAGGTTAAGATGAACAGGGCGTTCCGCCGTCACATTCTTAACAAGAAAACAACAAAGAGAAAAAGACATTTGAGAAAGCAGGCTTACTGCTCAAAGGCTAATGCTGCGGTAGTTAAGAAGCTTATCCCGTACAAATAATCTGAAAGTGAGGTAGAAACTAATGGCAAGAGTAAAAGGTGCATTAAATACAAGAAAAAAGCATAAGAAGATTTTAAAGCTTGCTAAGGGCTATTACGGCGCGCAGAGCAAGCAGTACAGAACAGCCAATCAAGCCGTTATGCGTGCAATGCAGAACGCTTATGTGGGCAGAAAAAGAAGAAAGAGAGATTTCAGAAGACTCTGGATCACAAGAATAAGTGCGGCTGCAAAGATGAACGGTATGAACTATTCAACATTTATGGCAGGTCTTAAAAAGGCGGGCGTTGAGATGAACCGTAAGGTTTTATCAGAGATCGCCATTGCCGATGAAAAGGCTTTTGCAAAGCTTGTTGAAACGGCAAAGAACGCTCAGTAATTCTTAATGTAAACATAAAGGAGCTATCCGTAAATAAGTGGAAATGTCCGCTTATTTACAGGCAGCTCCTTTTTTGTATCAGCCCCAAAATTCATTCGGCGTCGTCAAGCATTTTTATCATATCACGGCAAAGGGCTTTGAAGCGTGTTTTGTAAGTCTCCGTTTCCGATTTGATCCTGAGCATTTCGTTGTGCCGCTTTATATGCTCGTCGTCGATCTGCTTTGCGAGCCGTGAAGCGTCAAGCTTGGCGTTGTTTATTATCATCTGCGCCTCGCTTTTTGCGTTGTCCTTGATATCGCTTGCCGTCTGCTTTGCCATATCAACCGACTTGGTAAGCGATTCTTCAAGGGATTTATAGCTCTCAACGGTTTTGTTAAGCATACTTATCCTGTTTTTAAGAGCCTGGTTTTCCTTTAAAAGACTGCTGTAGTCCTTGATTATCTCGTCGAGGAAATCATCGACCTCATTACAGTCATAACCCTTGATTTTTTTTGAAAAATCCTTATTCTGAATATCAACCGGCATAATCATAGTCAAAACCCTCCTTATACGTATTTATCTGCGGTTATGTGAAGTCTGCCTTTTCTTGTTTCACCGCCGCCGCCGATAAAGACAAACCGCCCGTAGCCTCTTACCGAAATCAGTGAATTATCCGAAACTACCTTTGATACATCGACACATTCCCTGTGATCAAGCTTTACAAGCCCCGCATTTATAAGCCTTGCACTCTGAGCTCTTGAGATATTGCAGACCGCGCCCACAACGGCGTCAAGCCGCTTTGAGGCGCAAACGGCGCTTATGCGTTCCTTTTTCGGCTCGGGAATATCAATATCGCATATATCCGTTACGCTGATGCTTACCCCCTGATTTGAGATTTTTTCAATATTATCCGCAAGATACTGCGCAATATCCGCACATACAAAGGCGTATGCCGAGCCATCGTCCACAATGATATCGCCCGTCTTGTTTCTGTCTATACCCTGTGAGAGCATAGTCCCCAGATAGTCGCGGTGTGTGAGCTTTTTTGTGAAGCTTGATTTTATAAAGAGTACCTTTATGGGGAATATAAATTCCGTTTCCCATTCGGGGAATACGCCCAAAATCTTTCTTTCCGCTTCGGCATAGCCGCCGAAATATTTTATTTGAACATCGGGGGAGAAAAAATGCTTGTCCCCGATATCGGCTATCTCGCCTCCGTCCAGGAAATTACTGAATACCGGCTCGCATCTGCGTCGGCACAGCCGTTCCATATCGGCGCATTTTGCCATCAATAGATCTGTTGCTTTATCCATATATATTTCAGAAAAAAGGCGGAACATACACAGCTCCGCCCATCACCATATTTTTCACATTGTCCAGTCAAAGCTGTTCTTGGTCTGCTCCTTTAAATTATCGCCCGTAATGTCGATATGACTCGGCGCGGCAACGAATATTCCGCCCGAAACCCTGCGAACGTTTCCGTTCAAGGCATACACAGCACCCGCTATAAAATCAACTATTCTTCTTGCTTCCTCTGCGTCAAGACTTGTAACGTCGAATATAACCAGTCTGTTTGCTTTTGTTTCGTCCGCAATTTTTGTTGATTCCTCAAAGCCGTTGGGCTTTATTATCCTGACCTTTGAGCTTGCGCCCGAATGCAGCGGAACTACCTTTGACGCTCTGAAGCCGCCAAAACGTTTTTTTGGCTCCTCATCTTCATATTCGTCCTCTTCCGTAAACTCATCATCTTCATAGTATTCATCTTCATCGCCCATACCGATGAAGCTTTTTACGCTGTTTATAAAGCTCATTTAATAAATTCCTCCTGTTTTATTTTTCTGCTTTTGAATAATCCCGTTCGCCGAAAATAGCCGTTCCGACTCTTACCATGGTTGCTCCGTGTAATATAGCATCTTCATAGTCGCCACTCATACCCATCGACAAATGCTTCATGGTAACATTATCGTATTTTTTGCAACTTATGTCAACAAAAAGTTGACGAATGTTGTCAAAATGTAATGAATTTGTAATATTGACGTCGGTTTTCGGCATTATCGTCATAAGACCTTCGACCCGTATGCCCGAAAGCTCTCCGGCATGTTCGAGCAATACGGGCAGTTCGTCTGCGCTTACGCCCTGCTTTGTTTCCTCGCCGGAAATATTCACCTGAATAAGTATCGGCATTACAAGCCCGTGTTTTTTTGCCTGCTTGTCTATCTCGTCCATTAAATGAACGGAGTCAACGGAATGGATAAGGCAAACCTTGTCGATTATATACTTTATCTTGTTAGTCTGAAGGTGCCCGATAAGATGCCACTTTACATTCGGCGCTACGGCACCGAATTTATCCCTGACCTCCTGGGGCTTATTTTCGCCTATATTTGCGGCGCCTGCCGAGATAACCTCGTTGATCTCACCGGGCGTCCGTGTTTTTGTAACTGCAATGACGGTTATATCATCAAGAGTTCTGCCCGATTTTTCCGCCGCATTTTTGACTTTTTTTAAAACAGTGTTCCAATTTTCTTTTATACTCATTTTGATATCACCTTTCACCGATAACGATCCTGTCCATGGACGAAAGCTTGTTTGACGTGCCGTCTTGTGATTCAACGATCGCAAATTCCTCTTTGGTGTCGGTATAAAGAACGTCGACGCTGCAGTCAATTTGGCGGTTGTCCAATATACCTATTACCTTGTGACCGCCCTTTTCGGTGGTGCGGACGGCGGAAATGGGTACCTTGTAGCCCGAATACCGTTCAAATATTATTTCCGCATCGACCTCGCGGTATGAAAAGGCGCCCTCAAAATAATCCTGGCAGTCTATCAGCACAAAGCATTTTCCGTCCTTGTTCTGTTCCTCTGAGCTTATATATGAAATCGTACCCGTCTGCTCCGCATCGGCAATATTTTTAAAACGGACGGTGACCCCGTCGCCCGGTGCGTAGGCAGACATTTCCGTTTCATCGGTGATAAGGATAAGGCTCCATTTGTGATTGTTTACCAGGGCGCATATAAAATCACCTTCTTTGACCTTATCAAGCACCGATTCCTTTGGAACGGGTTTTTTGAGATTTTCAAGCTGCCCGACCGTGTACTCTGCCACATCGTTACGGTCAAGCACACCCTCAAAGCCGTCGTAGTACATGGTGAACACGCCCGAGATCTCCGCATAGCGCTCGGATCTTGAATTCAATATACCGGCGTCAAGGCTCTGCTTTTGCCCCTCAAGCTCCGCGAGTCTTGCGTTGGCGTCTTCAAACGAGCCTGTATTGCGGAGAGATATAATATCCTGCTTGTACTGTGAGATTCCGGACACGTCATTTTTCTTTGCCGCAGCTATTATCTGCGATGTTCTTGCGGCGATGGCGCTCTCCACCGAAATTGCGGCGGAGCCGTAGGTACTCTGATCGGTCTGCTCCCTTGCAAGCGAGATTTTTTTGTTAAGCGTATTAAGCTCTTTTATGGTGTTATTATCAACCGAATCATCATAGATTGTATAAATGAGGGCGTCCTTCATGACCCTGTCACCGACAGAAACGTTTTTGTACAGCTTACCCGCGCGCTCGGCATAATATGCCCATTCCTCACGGACGATATATCCCTTTGCCATAGCGCTGTGCTCTATCGTTGCGCGCTCAATGACCTGCGACGGTACGGGGGAGACTGCGTATTTTATTCCGTAGCCCAGTACAAGCGCGGCGATCACGGCTATAAATATTATAAATGCTTTTTTCATATATTTTTCCCTTTTAATATCACAAAATTCAACGTTTAAATACAATACGCACTTATTATATACATTTTTTGCGGTAATTACAATAGGATATGACGCTTTGTAATTATATTTTAAATTTACATTGGTCAATTTTAGTAAATCTATGGAATATTATATAAATTAGACTAAAAAAATGAAAAAATTTTATAAAAATTTTACAAAACACTTGAAAAAATGTATAAATTGATGTATAATAGCGGTAATGTATTTGTGTGTTTTGACAAGTAAAGCACAGAGATAAAAATTGTTAGGGAGGGTTTTTATGGCAAAAACACAGACAGCGGCTGTTCAGGACAAGGCGGTCGCAAAGGAAAAGACCTGGATAAAGCTCAAAAGAGACAAATGGATGTATCTTCTGCTTTTACCCGGCGTACTTTACTTCATCATTTTCAAGATTGTTCCCTTATGGGGAATCCTTATTTCGTTTAAGGATTATTTCGCAGGTGTGCCGTTCTTAAAGGCAAACTGGATAGGTTTTGATAACTTTGTTGATTTCTTTACGGATATAAGCTTCTGGCAGCTGTTGAGAAATACTCTTACAATTTCGTTTATGAACTTGATATTCTTCTTCCCGCTGCCGATAATTCTGGCGCTGCTTCTTAATGAAATCAGAGTTCAGTGGTACAAAAAGGTATTGCAGACATTCGTATATGTACCGCATTTCGTATCCATGGTAGTCGTTACATCTATTACATTCATGTTGATAAAGACTCCCGCAATGGAGGGCGCGGCAGGCGGTATGATCACGGAGCTTTTCTCAAAGCTTACCGGTCATGAAGTAAACATACTCGGCAACGGCCCCGCAATTTACTGGATATTACTTATACAGGCTATCTGGAAGGAGTGCGGATGGGGAACGGTTATCTTCCTTGCCGCTATAGCGGGCGTTGACATGGAGCAGTATGAGGCGGCTATAGTTGACGGTGCAAGCCGTTTCCAGCAGCTTATTTACATAACGTTACCTGCGATCTTAGGCACGATAGTAACAATGTTTATCCTCAGAATGGGCAGCGTGCTTAACACGGGCTTCGAGCAGATAATTCTTATGCAGAACGATATTAACCGTGAGTATTCCGAGACCTTCGATACATACGTATATCAATACGGTAGAGTTGAGGGTAACTACGGTTATTCAACGGCGGTGGGCTTGTTTAAGTCAATCGTAAGTCTGCTTTGTATCCAGCTTTCAAACCGCGGCGCAAAGGCTGTAGGTCAGGCAGGATTATTCTGAGAAAGGGAGGTCAGTATCAATGATAAGTATAAGAAGAAAAACATTAAACGACATCGTTTGGGATACGATAATATACATAGTATTGACTATCCTTTCTCTTATAATGGTTATACCGTTTATTTATGTAATCGTTGCATCATTTGCAAGAGAATCGCTTATTCAGACAACGTCCATGGACTTGTTCTGGAAGATTTTTGCTCCCGTAGGCAACCATCCCAACGGCTTTACAATGGCTGCTTACAAGGAAGTATTTGATATGGACGGCATAGGTATCCAGGTACTCAGATCACTGGGCGTTTCGGTTTGCGTAACCGTATTCGGTACGCTTGTAAACCTTTTCTGCTCAACGACAATGGCATACGGCTTATCCCGTTCAAGCCTTATCGGTAAAACCGTGATCTTGCGTATGGTGCTTTTCACCATGGTATTCGGCGGCGGTATGATCCCGACATTCCTGGTAGTAAAGTCGTTGGGAATGTACGATTCATACGCGGCTCTGATATTGCCTGGTGCGATAAGCGCATACAATATGCTCATTATAAGGAACTTCTTTATGGAGCTTCCCGCGGGACTTGAGGAGGCTGCGTCCATTGACGGATGTACGGATATAGGAATATTTGTAAAGATCGCCCTTCCGCTGTCACTTCCTATGCTTGCTACCTTCGGTCTTATGTACGGTGTGGGACACTGGAACAGCTACTTTGACGCTTTGCTTTATTTGGACGATTCATCAAAATATCCGTTCCAGCTGGTATTGAGAAACGTAGTAAATCAGACAGGTGCAGATATAGACAATCTCGACGAGCTGCCGCCGTCAGATACGCTGAAGATGGCAGTTATCGTTATCGGTACCGTTCCGATCCTCTGCGTATATCCGTTCCTCCAGAAGCACTTTGCGGCAGGTGTAATGACCGGCGCAATCAAGGGTTAATTAAAGATAGGAGGAATAGCGATGAAATTATTTAAAAGAATAACAACGGCGGCGCTGGCTCTTTCCTTAGGCGTTACCGTTATTGGAATAAGCGGCTGCTCGGAAACAACGGAGCTTGATCTGAACAATCCGGTGATCACGGTAATGCTTCCTACCTTTGCGGTAAAATCGGCTGATAACGACAGTCCGGTCGTAAAGGCGATAGAGGAGGAATGTGCAAGACAGATGGGTATCCCGTCGCTTGATCTTAATATCAAGTGGGCGGCAAACTCAAACTACGGTGAAAAGGTTACGGCTGCTATGGGTTCAAACAACTGGCCCCACTTGATGCTTGTAACAAGCAGAACATCGACCATTATCCAGAACTCCCGTGCGGAAAGCTTCTGGGATCTTACGGATCTTATAAAGGCAACAACGACCAATGAAAAGGGCGAAACGGTTTATAAGTACCCCAATCTTGCAAGTACCGACGATATGATAAACCATAACATATCCGTTGACGGTAAGGTCTACGGTCTTTACAGAGCAAGAGAGGTAGGCCGTGCCGGAGTTACGGTAAGAAAAGACTGGATAGATAAGCTTCATGCCAAGGGCGCTTTGTCGTTTGGCTCGGATCATATCAACGAGCTTACCATGGCTGAGTTTGAAGAAATGCTTTATGCGTTCAAGAACGGCGATCCTGACGGAAACGGGCAGAACGATACATACGGTATGATAGTTGCAGGTGCAGATTTCTTATCGGGTCCGCTTGAGAACTTAGCCGTATGGAACGGCTCTCCCAACGCGTGGGGCTATAACGAAAAGACAGGCCGCATAGAGCCAAGCTGTATGTTTGACGAATATATGGACACTCTTACGCTTATGCGTAAGTGGGTAGAAGAGGGCGTTATAAACTCAAATATCGCAACGTTCAACTCAGGCGACTGGAACAACCCGTTCTTACAGGGGCAGGCGGGCGTTATCATAGACGTTGCCGACCGTGCAAGAAGAATGGCGCAGAATATGCAGGAGCTGAATCCCGAAGCAGAGGTAGACGTATTCGGTTTTGCGGCAAAATCAGCCGACCAAGAGCCCAGAACTCTGCCGACAACGGGATATTCGGGTTATTTTGTACTTCCGACAGCTTCTATAAAGACTGAGGAAGAGCGTGACTTTATGTTAAAGTTTATGGACGCTTTGAGCAGCAACAAGGTTGCAAATCTTCTTAACTACGGTATCATGGGCGAAAGCTATGAGGAATCAAAGGACGGCGATAAGAAGATCGTTACCGTAAAGCCCGACGGTACCCATTATGCGGTAATTAACAATCCCGACGGCACACATTCGGCTATAAAGTCTACCGACGCCGCAAGGATCGCGGAATATCAGGATCTTAACCAGTTTGGTACGGGTTATCAGGGTCCGCTCGCAGATGATGATATTTACCTTACAACATATTATACGACCGAGGTTGCAAAGACGGTCAACAAGGTTTATGAATATAATAAGCTGTTCAAGGTTCCAAACTTTGCGGAGGCATATATTTCGCCCACATATTCAAGACACTCGACACAGCTTGACGCTATTATGAGTGCCGCAACAACCAAGTATGTTTCGGGTGCCATAACGCTTGATGCGTGGAAGGCGGAAAGAGACAGATGGCTTGCACAGGGCGGAGAAAAGGTTATCAAGGAAATGAACGAATCCTATGACCTTGATGAAGATAAGCTTACCGTTGAAACGATAAAAGAGGCAAATCATAAGCTTCAGTATGAAAACGGCTTTACAAAGTGGTTGACTGATGATGAAAAGGCTAAGTTTGCTTCAGAGACTGTAATCGGTGAATAATTCAAATTAAAGCTTAAAAAGAGCTGTTGCGTATGCAACAGCTCTTTTTATCGGTAATATATGCTTTAGCGGTGCAAGTTGATTAAATGAATAATGAATAATTATGGTGGAAAAATCTTCGATTTTTCTTCAATAAATATGGCGGTTGGGAATAAATTTTGGTTTATGATATGCAACTATTGTTTTTGGGTATCGTGTAGGGGCGGCTATCAGCCGCCCGTTTTTGCATTATTTGTACCGATAACAGCGGGCGACTAATAGTCGCCCCTACAACCCACACCAATTTACCGTAATCAAAATGGTACGCTAAACCAA
>CACZPW010000206.1 GCA_902783115.1 uncultured Ruminococcus sp.
CTTAAAAATGTAAGCGGTGAAAATGCGGCGGATTTTGAAAAGCGCATAGGCGACAGAATGAGCCGCTATGCCGCGCATATCAGGAGCTTTGACGGCGCAAGAAAGGTATACGAGGACGCAAAAGCGGAGTATACAGACTATTGGAACAACGTTAAGGTTTCGGATACGGCGCAATTATGGCGCGCATTTTCGGTTTATGAGCTTCTTATCACACAGCAGGCGGTAAGCTATTCGATCATGGATTATATACAAAACGGCGGCATAAGCAGAGGTTCATATCTTATAACTGACGGCGGCAGAGAGCTTGCGGATTATGTAAGCTGCAGCGTTGAAACGGAAAAACCGCCGTGCGGCACTATACAGGAAACGGTATTTAAGGACGGAAACGTCAGCTGCCGTATGCGAAAGGTAAGACCGATACCCAAAGCTGACGGCTGGTTTGAAAATGTATGGAATGATTTCCTTAAAGGAAAGCATTTGGAAAAAGACGGGGAGGATATATAAAATGAGCAGATTGTTTGCGGCAAGTGAAAAGGAACGCATATACAGGGCATATACAAAGGAGCAGATAGGAAACGACAGAGTGGTATCGTGTGATGAGATAACGGGTAACCCCGATGCCTTTAGGGGCGTCGAATACCTGTTTTCAACATGGGATGCGCCGTTCTTTTCGGAGGAGGAGATAGAAAAATATCTGCCGGATTTAAAGGCGCTGTTTTATGCGGGCGGAAGCGTAGTGCATTTTGCAAGGCCGTATATAAATAAAAATGTACGGATTTTCGGCGGTTGGTCGGGAAATGCGGTACCTGTTGCGGAGTTTGCGGTCGCACAGATAATCCTGGCGAACAAGGGCTATTTCCACAGTATTGCAAACTACAGAAAATACGGCTATGAAAAGGCATTTGAAATTGCGGAAAATTTTGACGGAAACTATAAAGCCAATATAGGGATTCTCGGCTTGGGGGCAATATCCCGCCGCGTGATAGAGCTTTTGAAGGACTATGATGTAAATATTTATGTGTGGTCAAGGTCAATGACGGAGGAAGAAGCGGAGCGTATAGGAGTTACAAAAGCAAAGACGCTTGACGAGATTTTTGAAAATTGCGATGTTATTTCAAACCATTTGGCAAAAAGGCCTGAATTCAAGGAAATATTAAACTACAGTCTGTTTTCGAAAATGAAGAAAACGGCGGCATTTGTAAACACAGGCAGAGGCTCGGAGGTAAACGAGAAAGAGCTTGTAAGGGCAATGAAGGAGGAGCCGTTAAGAGTAGCGCTGCTTGATGTTACATATCCCGAACCGGCGGCGGAGGATTCGCCGCTGTGGGAGGCGGAAAATATTATTGTCAGCCCGCACAGAGCCGGTGCGTACACAAAAGAGATACTGCGGCTGGGCGAGTATATGCTTTCCGATTACCAAAGGCTTATAAACGGTCAGAAACCAAAATATGAAATAACGGGCGATATGCTCGGTCTGATGGCGGAAAGGTAGGAGAAATATAACAATGAAAACAGGATTTTGTTCGGTGACATTCAGACAGCTTGGTATAGACGAAATTATAGATATTGCCATAAAAGCCGGGGCGGACGGTATTGAATGGGGCGGAGATATCCATGTAACGGATGTCAAGACAGCGGCTTCGGTAGCTGAAAAAATGAAAGCAAACGGGCTTGCTGTACTTTCTTACGGTTCTTACTGTAAATGTGACGGCTCGGAAGATGAAATGCGCAGACTTACGGATATAGCCGATACTCTGGGAGCAAAATACATAAGGGTATGGGCGGGCGCAAAATCTCCCGTCGAAACAACGGACGAAGAAAGGTTGAAAATAACGCAGAATTTGCAAGCCTTTTGCGATATTGCGGCAAAGAAAAACATCAGCATATCTTTGGAATATCACAGAAACACACTGACGGAAAATGCGGACTCCGCAATACGGCTGTTTGAGGAAGCAAACAGAAAAAATCTTAAATGCCAGTGGCAGGCAAATCCCGATATTTCCACGGAAGAAAACCGCGCGGAGCTTTCTGAGCTTTGCGGTAAAAATGAATGTCTTGGCAATATACATATTTTCAATATGCGGCGTGACAATACATTTGAAAGTTTGTCGGATATAGAAAAAACGCTGGCGGGGTATCTTGATATAATCGCGGCGGCGGGTAAGGACAGAAATTATATAATAGAGTTTTGCAAAGGAAACGATCCTTTGGAGTTTTACAAGGATATGAAGGTGCTAAAAGGCATACTCGGGGAAGCAAAGGAGGAATGAAAATGAATGTGGTAATAGCACTGTTTTTTGCAACAAAGTATTGGGGAAGCAAAGAAAACGTAAAGTCGGCGGCGGCAGATATTGCCAAGGAATTTGCGCCTGCAAAGACCGTTACCGTAACGGACGGAGATTTATCGGTGCTTGATGAATATAAGGGCGGCGCAATGGTTATCGTACCGTGCAGCGGCTCGGTACAGCCCGATATTATAAGGGCAAGCGCCATGTTTCAGGAATTTGTTATATTTGCACCCTACATTGCGGGTAATTTTGAAGCGGAGCTTACGGATAAGATACTCTACTGTAACGCCGCCCCGACGTTAATGGATACATACAGCGTATTAAAAAGAGAGACTGACATACGACTTATCAAGACTACCTCCGATCTGAAGGCATATTTAAAGGCGCAGGAGGCGGCGGATAAGATAAAGGGCGCCAAAATCGCCGTTATTGAACAGCCCGAGCCGTGGGTAATAAGCGCGGAACGCGATCTTGACGTATATAACAGCCGTTTCGGTATCAATATGGTAAAAATACCGCAGTCAGAGCTTATTGACGTATATAAGGCTATGAAAAATGATGAGGCCCGTGAAATTTACGAATACTTTAAAAACGGCGCGGATAGCATAATCGAGCCGACTGATGATGACATCAAAAACGCAGCTAAAATGGCGGCGTCAATGCTTAAAATAATAAAAAAGTACGAATGTGACGGTATGGCGATCGCCTGCTTTAACCTGATCACAAACACCGGTATAAATCCGTGTCTGGGGGTAA
>CACZPW010000207.1 GCA_902783115.1 uncultured Ruminococcus sp.
CGATATTGCCGCCTCGTCGCCTTCTTTTATTGCATGGGCGATACAGTGGTTAATATGCTCGTTTAATATAACCTTATTTGTTGATTTTATTGCGGCGATTACAGCATTTAGCTGATACATTACCTCAATACAGTCCCTGTTATCATCAATCATTCTCACAACGCCCTCAAGGTGTCCCAATGCCTTTTTTAATCTGTTCTGTATTTTTTTTGTTTCTTCCGTATCGTGTGCATGCGTATGATTAAGATGTGAATGAATATGTTCCTTCATGATATGTACCTCGTATAAATTATGTATATATAATACTACAAAAAATCCGTTTTTTCAATGCATACCTAAAATTTTGTATATAATTTTATCCCCTGCGGGGGGATTGCAATATGTAGCGGTATATATTATAATTATTTTTAAGAAAAAAACAATAAGGTGGTAATGTACTATGCACATGGCTGACGGACTTGTTTCACCGGCAGTTGCGGGAGTGATGTATGCCGCATCGGCGGCGGTTTGTCTATATTCCGCAAAAAAAGTTAAAAATGATGATAAAAAAATACCGCTTATGGGTATAATGGGGGCATTTGTTTTTGCCGTACAGATGCTGAATTTTACGATACCCGGCACAGGTTCAAGCGGACATTTATGCGGCGGACTGCTGCTCTCTGCCATATTGGGACCGTATGCGGGCTTTTTGACGATGGTGTCAATACTTGTGATACAGTGCCTTTTGTTTGCGGACGGCGGTCTGCTGGCACTTGGCTGTAATATATGGAATATGGCGTTTTACGGATGCTTTATTGGCTATATTTTCATTTATAAGCCCATAATGAAAACGGGTATGAGCAAAGGTAAAATTATACTTGCATCCTTGCTTTCATCCGTTATAAGTCTGCAGCTTGGAGCATTTTCGGTCGTGACAGAAACGTTGTTATCGGGGGTTACGGAGCTTCCGTTCTCGATTTTTGCGGGATTGATGCAGCCGATACATCTTGCAATAGGTATCGGCGAGGGACTTATAACAGCCGCAGTTCTGATATTTATATCCGAAGCAAGACCTAAACTCTTGGATTTTGAGGTAAATGCAGATAACAAGCTTTCATACAAAAAGGTGCTTGTGATTTTAAGCGTATGCGTGGTATTGTTTGCAGGCGTTGTATCGCTGTTTGCATCTTCAAATCCCGACGGACTGGAATGGTCGGTAGGTAATGTTACGGGCTCGGAGGAAATAGAACGAGACGGAAACGCATACCGCACCTCGGACGATATTCAGTCTAAAACTGCGGTTTTACCGGACTATTCACTGCCCGACAGTGAATCGGCGGCAGGAACGTCCTTATCGGGTATCGTAGGCTGTCTGGTGGTAGCGGCAATATCCGCAGGCGGAATGCTTATTATCCAAAAAATAAACAAAAAGAAAGCGTGATTTTAGCGTGGCGGATATTGATAACGCCAAATCAGAAATATACGGCGTTGAAAATACGGCAAGCGAAAACAGTATTGTACATAAGCTCAACACAACCGTAAAGCTCATTTTTACGGTTGTGTTTGTGTGTCTTTTAGTATCGGTGCCAAAGTATGATGTAACAAAAAGCGTTATTATGTGTATCCCCGTGCTTATGCTGTATATTCTTGCAGATATTTCTATAATGCAGTCCTTTAAAAGAATATGGGCGGTGTTTGTATTTCTGATGTTTATGTGCATAGGAAATATGTTATTTAATACCGGGTCTTTTGCGGTATTGGGCGGATTTACTGTTACATACGGTATGCTGTCCGCCGCAGTGCTTTTATTAAAAGGCGTATCAAGCGTGCTTATGACAACCCTGCTTATCGAATCAACAGGTATGGAAAAGTTGTGCTCTGCGCTTTTGAGACTGCATTTTCCGAATATATTTGTAACGGAGCTTCTTCTCACATACAGATACATATTTGTTCTTTTGCGGGAAACAAAGACATTAAAGGATGCGTATTCATTAAGAGCCCCGAAGGACAGGGGCTTGCATTTTAAAGTATGGGGCACGCTTGTCGGTCAGCTTCTTATCCGCAGCATTGACCGCGCAAACGAGGTATATAACAGTATGGTATTGCGGGGCTTTTCGGGTGCGGGCATCTATGTCTGTAAAGAAGGCATCAGAGCCGCCGATATAATATTTATTATTGCCTCGACGGTAATACTCTGCGTTTTGAGATTTACGGATATTATAAACCATATAGGCGGTATGATGATATGATAGATATAAAAAATTTGTCATTTGAGTATGAAAAAGGCGTTACAGTTCTTGATTCAATAAATATACATATAAACAAGGGCGAAAAGGTCGGTATTATAGGCGCAAACGGCGCAGGGAAATCAACGCTTTTAAAAATCCTTGTAGGGCTTATTGATAATTATACGGGAGATGTAAGAGTTTTGGGACTTGACGTAAGAAGGAAAAACTATCCCAAAATAAGAGAAGATGTTTCGTATATGTTTCAGGACAGCGATAATCAGCTGTTTATGCCAACCGCGCGTGACGATATACAATTTGCACTGAAAAACCGCAAAATCACAGAAGAAAAAATACGGGCTATGACAGAAAATGCGGCAGCATGTGCGGGCTGTGAGCATTTGCTTGAAAAGTCCGTATGGAAAATGTCGGGCGGGGAGAAAAAGCTTGTATGCATTGCCACAATGCTTGCGACAGAGCCCAAGATCATGCTTCTTGATGAGCCTACAAATTCACTTGATCCAATAAACCGTAAAAATATTATAGGAATAATCAAAAGACTTGACTCTACTGTCTTGATCGCATCGCACGACCTTGATATGATCTTAAATACCTGTGATAGGGTGATTTTAATAAACAGCGGTAAAATCGCAGAAGAGGGGAGTACTCAAAAAATACTGACGGATAAGGAGCTGCTTTTTAAGAACAACCTATTGTTGCCGTTATCCCTTACAAAAATATCGGAGCCCTGAAGGCTCCGTTTTTACTTTTCTTCCGGCTTATGTATTTTTCCCGCAAGTGTTTCTATAGTCCGTATTGGTGCGTCCTGTGCGTTGCCCCAGGGCATATCCTTGTTTCTGTAATCGAATTTCAGCGTGAATTTGTGAATATCCCCCTGCAAAATATCAAGCTTTTTTACCTGCCTATCAAAAAGCACGGGTATAAATTCCTGCGCCTGTTTATCCGAAAGACATTTCGGTATCATTTTGCACACTGCCTTAAAATGCTCCATGCAAAACCCGTCCGAATTATCAAACTTTTTCTTGAATTCGGGCTTTGTAAAGTACATATACATAATCACGTCAATATATCTTTCCATGGTAAAATTGACTTTTTTGCAGATCATACAGTCATGGCTAAGCTTATCCGTAAAATCATAAATCGAATTTGAAATGTCATACGCAGAGCTTTTTTTAAAAAGCCCGGGCTTTTGACTTTTGAGCGAATTTACGGACTTTTTGTATTTATCAAGCTTTTTTCTTACCTCTATCAGATGCGTGTCAAGAACAAGTGCAAGGCTTAATTTATTCGGCTTTTCAAACATTTTAGCATAATGCCTGTTACAATAACCAAGCTCATTTGATTCAACTCTGAAATCCGGTTCCATCATTGCGGCACCGAGTGCATATTCGACCGATTCGCGCTCTATCCTCTCTTCAAGCTCGCACAGGGGGCAGGCGCATTTTTTGTCATATATTTCGTTAACCGGTATTGTATATATCTGTTCTTTCATTTGCTTTCTCCCGACAAATATTTTCTGAATATATTATATACCTTTTTAAGATATTGTCAATTTGTTATGGTAAATTGCAACAACAAATACATCAAAAAATTATTTGGATATTGTCATAAGGTAGAAAAACAGCCCGCATTTTATCAAAAACCCAAAAAAGCATTGTTTTTATTTAAAAAGTGGTATATAATCAGGAAAAAGTAATATAATGGGTAAGCGTAAAATACTTATTCATTGTACTGCTTTATGAAATAAAAAGAAAAGAGGTAATTATCAGCATGGCTAAGATCGATTTGACCAAATATGGTATCTTGGGTACTACGGAGGTTGTTTACAATCCTTCCTACGAATTCCTGTTTGAAGAGGAAATCAAGCCCGGGCTTGAAGGCTTTGAAAAGGGACAGGTAAGCGAATTGGGCGCCGTTAATGTAATGACCGGTATTTACACAGGTCGTTCGCCCAAGGATAAGTTTATTGTTTATGATGAAAATTCAAAGGACACCGTTTGGTGGACAACGGACGAATATAAAAACGATAACCACAAGGCAACGGAGGAAACCTGGAAAGCAGTAAAGAACATAGCCATCGATGAGCTTTCAAATAAAAGACTCTTTGTTGTTGACGCATTCTGCGGAACAAACAAAGATACTCGCATGGCAATCCGTTTTATAATGGAAGTCGCATGGCAGGCGCATTTTGTCAAGAATATGTTTATAAGACCTACCGATGAAGAGCTCGAAAACTTTGAGCCTGATTTTGTTGTATATAACGCA
>CACZPW010000208.1 GCA_902783115.1 uncultured Ruminococcus sp.
ATACTCTTCACCCCACAATATATTCTTACTTCCGATTATAACACATTTTTCTTAAAATTTCCTTAATTTTTGAAAATATTGATAATTTTTTTCTAAAAAGTGCTTGCAAAGCAGGTGTTATTATGCTATAATACGAATTGTAGAACTAAGAAATTACATTCTACCCTTTTATCCTAATACATAGTACACGAAAAAGCATCCTCCGCAAGATGCTTTTTTGTATGCGGCGCGCAAAATAAGAAAAAGTCAAGTATTTTTATTGCAAAAGCGAAATGTTTGATATATAATGATTATACACTGAATTTTTGGAGGTTTAATATCTATGAACATACTCGTAACAGGCGGCGCAGGCTATATAGGAAGCCATACCTGCGTTGAGCTTTTGAATGCAGGCTATGATATAGTTGTGCTTGACAATCTTTACAATGCGTCCGAGAAATGCCTTGACGCGGTAAAAAAGCTTACGGGCAAGGATTTCCCGTTCTATAAGGTCGATTTGCTTGACAAAGAGGCGACCGAAAAGGTTTTTGCAGAAAACAAAATCGATGCCGTAATTCATTTTGCGGGCTTGAAGGCAGTGGGGGAATCGACTCAGATTCCGCTTACCTACTATGACAATAACATCACCGGCAGTCTGCATCTTATGCAGGCAATGGAAAAATACGGTGTAAATAACATAGTTTTCTCATCATCGGCTACAGTCTACGGCGATCCCGAGCGTGTGCCGATAGTTGAGGAGGATAACAAGGGCGATAAGATCCTTACAACCAACCCGTACGGTACGACAAAGCTCTTTATCGAGCGTATTTTAACTGACGCACAATCGGCAAACCCGAAGCTTTCTGTTACGCTTTTGAGGTACTTTAACCCCATAGGCGCGCACGAAAGCGGCATTATGGGCGAGGATCCCAAGGGCATACCCAACAACCTCCTGCCCTATGTTGCACAGGTTGCGGTAGGTAAGCTTGAGAAGGTACACGTTTTCGGAAACGATTACCCCACTCCCGACGGAACGGGCGTGAGAGATTATATCCACGTTGTCGATCTTGCAATAGGTCACGTTAAGGCTATTGACCACTGCGCGGGCAAGGCGGGCGTACATATCTATAACTTAGGTACCGGCAACGGCTACAGCGTTCTTGAAATAATAAACGCCTTTTCAAAGGCGTGCGGCAAGGAGCTTCCGTATCAGATAGATCCGAGGCGTCCGGGCGATATTGCGGAATGCTACGCAGATCCCGCAAAGGCAAAGCGCGAGCTTGACTTTGTTGCGGTACGCGGTATAGATAAAATGTGCGAGGATTCCTGGCGCTGGCAATCAACTCATCCAAACGGTTTTAACGATTGATAAATATTGAAAGTCAAATCCCGTAATTTGTTTTGTGTGACATGGGGACGGTGTGACATGGGGACGTGCCGTTTTTGTCACATAAGAGCTAAATTAAAAGGGATTATTCTCGTGTGACATGGGGACGTGCCGTTTTTGTCACATAAGGGCTAAATTAAAAGGGATTATTCTCCGTTTACTCCGATAATATGCACAGCTCTTAATTCCGAATATGAATACGTGGAAAGCGGGCGGTAAAGCGAATCCCTGCTGTGCGCGGCGGTCAGGACAGTATCGGGCGTACCTCTGCCCGCATCAATAACAACAGGCGTATGCGAAAACCGCCTCTCGCCGTCAAACCTGAGCTGTATTATATCGCCATTGCGAATTTGCGATAAGTCAGCTTCTCTGCCTACCGGTCCGTTTCCCGTATTTGTCACAAGAAAGGTATACAGCTCATTCACGCCCGTCCATGACGGGGTACGGTTATTTGCATTTATGTAATACCAGCCAAAGATCTGCGTATAGTTCATAACTCCGGCGCCGCTGAATATGCACTGTGACGCAAAATTCGTACAGTCGCCGCCGAGCGCGGAGAAATCAAAATAAGCGGGATTTCTCGACAGCGCCCATCGCCTCGCATATTCCGCCGCCGCTTTTCTGTCATATATTCTCATTACAACCACCCCCCATACCATTATATTAGACCCCGCACCTTTTCTTTACATCAAAAAACGGAGCGTTTGCAAAATTTTTCGCAAACATTCCGTTTTCGGTTCCGTTTCTTTTACATTATTTACACAAGCATTGATGCAAAAATCAAAATCCCCATTGCAATTATAAACAAATGAGTGTAAAATATAATAAGGGCGGTTTGATACCGTTCCTCAACTATTGCATTTTTTACGGATTTTAGTACAAGCAACGCCGCACCGCAGACGATTGCGGGGAAGAATACCCATATTATCACGCCCGCGCCCTGCGATGTGTTTGTAAACTGTCCGACAAACTGCGCTATTATCGCAAGATACGCTCCGCCGCACAGGAGTGAGAACACGAGCAGGAAATACGGCTTCTTTAAAAGCTCTGTTATTTTACTGTTCATAAATAAAGCACCTCAATCATAAAATACAATTTGAGTATATCAAACAGACAGTTATTTGTCAATGAAAGGATAGCCGTATAATGAAAAAATTATTATATTCCCTGCCTGCAGTATTGGTATTGCTTTCATTTTTCTCATTTGCCGAGGCGCAAAATGCCGTCCGTTCACCGCAGCAGCTTGTGATAAACGGAAAAAGCGTAAGCCCCGATACCTATAATATAGACGGCTCAAACTACTTTAAAATCAGGGATATTGCATATTATCTGGATTTTGGCATAAGCTATGACGATAGGACAAGCTCCGTTATGATTTATCCCGATCAGAGCTATTCGGGTCAGGCGCCCGAATCCGCCGATACACCTGATATAAGCGTATCGCCGACAACTCAGGCGGTTTATATAGACGGAACGATAACAACCGGCGTGGATGCGTATAATATAAACGGCTCAAACTATTTTAAAATCAGGGATCTTGCAAAAGAGATAGATTTCGGCTGTATCTATAACAGCAGAAAAGACCGAATCGAGCTAAGCTCCGGGTTTGGCTATAACAGCGCCGATATTTTCGGACGTGTAAAGGATAAGGACAAGCTAAAGCTCACGTTTATAGACGTAGGACAGGGCGACTCCATACTTATCGAATTCCCCAACGATAACGGCGAAATGCTTATAGACGCCGGCACTTCAGGCTGCGGCAAGAAGCTTACGGAATACCTTAGCGGCGAATTACCGGACGGAAAGCTTGAGTACGTCGTTGCAACGCACGCGCATGCAGACCATATAGGAAGTATGCAGACTGTTATGGCAAATTTCGGGGTCGATACCTTTTATGCGCCAAAGCTTTCATACACGTCAAAAACATACCTGAGTATGATGTCGGAGCCGGCGGCAATAAATGCGAAAACGGATTTTAAAATCGGACAGACCGTAGACGTTTCGCCCGACGTATCGTTTAAATTCCTTGCCCCTGTAAAGGATAGCTACAAAAAGGACGCGCTCAACAATTCCTCAACCGTCATTATGCTCAGATACAGGGATAAAGCATTTCTGTTTATGGGCGATGCGGAACGGGATTCGGAATACGACCTTATCGGATCCGGCGCGGATTTAAAATGCGATCTTGTAAAAATCGGGCATCATGGCAGCTATACAGCCTCGTACAATGTATTTTGCAAGCGTGTGCTTCCGCAATATGCGGTATGTATGCTTGCCGCCGATAATACGTACGGACACCCCGCCGATATCGTGATAAACAACTGGCACAGCGCCGGAGCGAGGGTGCTTGCCACATCAACACTCGGCGATATAGTGGTAACGTCTGACGGGAAGACTTTATCGGCATATCCGGACGAGGATTATCAAACGGGAAAATAATGGTTTTTGGTCAGTGGGACAATATTGATATAAGGATTATGACATATGAAAAACATACTGAAAACAGCCGCTTTGACAGGCGGTATACTTCTTCTTCTCAAAGGAATAGATGACAGTCTTGAAATAACGCATTATGAGATCGTATCAAAAAAGCTTCCGCCTGATTTTGACGGCTTCAAGATCGTTCAGATAAGCGATATACATTCCGATATCGCCCCGGGGCTATTTGACGCCATAAAGGGCGAAGACCCCGATATAATAGTGTCAACCGGGGATCTGGTGCATCATGGCGGGGACTACAAAAGCGTAGTCGCCTTTTGCGGCAGACTTGCCGGTATTGCGCCCGTATACGCGGTGACGGGAAACCATGATATATGGCGGGGCGATTACATGGATATGGAGCGTGAGCTTTCCGATGCGGGCGTGTATACGCTGCATTCGGACAATGTTGACCTCCGCCGCGGGGATTCGCAGATCGCTTTATACGGGATAGACGATCCGCTTTCTGTTACGACGCATCATATAAAGGATTTCCTGGACAGGGAATCCCCAAAGCTCAAGCCGTTTGACGGATACAGGATCTTGCTGTTCC
Organism: uncultured Ruminococcus sp.; assembly: GCA_902783115.1. Lineage (GTDB taxonomy): Bacteria > Bacillota > Clostridia > UBA1381 > UBA1381 > 12844. Next base: position 4,398 of record CACZPW010000208.1, read on the forward strand.
ACCGCGCCAACTGGCTCGACTATTTCAAGGATTTCGGGTTCGATCTTATTCTGTCGGGACATATGCACGGCGGTCAGGTGCGTATTCCCGGCGTGGGCGGATTTATCGCGCCGCGTTCAAGCTGGTCGGATAAAAAATCAATGCTGTTCCCGAGATATGTCGGCGGCTTATATGAATTTGAGAAAACTAAAATGATCGTAAGCCGCGGGCTTGGCAATCCTATGGTAGTACCGAGGGTGTTCAACAGGCGTGAGCTTGTTTCGATAACGCTAAGACACGGTAAGATGTAGACCCAGATGTCTTTGGAGTGAAAACGTATGATAAAGGAAAGCGATTTGTTTGAGCCGGTAAAGTCCTTGTTTGAGGACATGGGCTATGATATAAATGCGGAGGTAAAGGATTGCGACATCACCGCCTCAAAGGACGGCGAGCTTGTGATAATCGAAATGAAAAGGAATTTGTCCGTACACCTGCTTTCTCAGGCTCTTATACGGCAAAAAACGGGCGCCAAGGTGTATGTGGCAATACCTAAACCTGTGCGGTATAATCCGCTTAGGTTCCGCGATACGCTGTATCTTTTGAAAAAGCTTGAGCTGGGGCTGGTGTTTGTGAGTTTAAACGGTTTTCCGGCGTATGCCGAGATAGTATATGAGCCGCTGCCGTTTGTGCCTGTTGCAAAAAACAGGAAAAAGCGCGCCGAAATCCTCAGGGAAATCAAAGGGCGTTCGATAGATACGAATGTGGGCGGAACGAGCAAGAAAAAAATCGCGACCGCATTCCGTGAGCTGAATATTTACATAGCCTGCGCAATGGATATTTACGGGGATATGTCGCCTGCGCGCGTGCGGGAGATAACCGGCGCCCAAAAGGCGCAGTCGATACTCGGCGGCAATTATTACGGCTGGTTCAGACGGGTAAAAAAAGGCGTGTATTCGCTTACCGATAAGGGACGCCGCGAAATACTCGATTACCCCGAGCTTGAGCAGTTCTATACCCAAAAGCTCCTGAAGGAAAAAAATCAGGGGAAATAAATTTTGGTTTATAACCTTCCCCCTTCGTGGGGAAGGTGGGTAATGCCTTTGGCATTACTCGGATGATGTGTTTTTGAAGCTTTCCCCTAATCAGTCACTATCGTGACAGCTTCCCCACCGGGGGGAAGCCTTTCTAAATTTCTTACATTGGTACGCTAACCAAAATTTAACAATATAATTTACACAACATCTACGGCACTTTCGGACTGTGCAATTTTTGATGCAGAACGGACGAAAAGCGGCTTGGATAGTACAATGTGCTTTTTTTATAATTTATGTACATGGCGGCGTAGGATTGATTTATTTTTGATGCAGAACAAACAAAAATCCCCTTCGATAGTATGAGGATACATCGAAGGGGATTTTTTTGTTTGTAGCGTTAGCGTTCTGCGCCTCAACCTCCAACTACAGCGCAGGACTGGATGATTTTTGATGCAGAACGGACAAAAAACACCTTCGATAGTACGATGGTACATCGAAGGTGTTTTGAGTTCGTAACGAAGTGATCTGCGCAAAAAGCGCCAGTCCTACTTGATTTCAGAGTTGGGGACTTCCCTGTTCTCTATTGTTATGTTGATGTCTTTATACCTGCTCATACCGGTTCCGGCGGGGATGAGCTTACCGATGATGACGTTTTCTTTGATACCGTGAAGGGGATCGATCTTGCCCTTGATGGCGGCATCGGTAAGAACCTTGGTGGTCTCCTGGAACGATGCGGCGGATAAGAACGAATCGGTGGCAAGGGATGCCTTGGTGATACCCAAAAGTACGGGTGAACCCGAGGCAAAATTAGTGCCCCCCTGCTTCTTTACACGCTCGTTGGCGTCTTCAAGCTCGAATCTGTCAACAAGTCCGCCGATAAGAAGATCGGTATCGCCCGCATCTTCCACTCTTACCTTTCTGAGCATCTGACGTGTAATTACCTCAACGTGCTTATCGTTGATATCAACACCCTGCATACGGTAGGTCCTCTGTACCTCACGGGTAATATATACCTGAACGGCGTGCGCACCGTTGATGGCAAGAATGTCGTTCGGGTTTACGGAACCGACTGTTATCTCTCCGCCCTTTTCAAGGTAGTCACCGTCATGCACCTTTATAGACGCACCGTAAGGTATGGTATAGGTCTTTGCCTCTCCAAGCTCGTCGTTTGTAACGGTTACCTCTCTCTTTCTTGCGGATTCCGATACAGATACGGTACCTGCGATCTCTGAGATTATGGCAACGCCCTTTGGCTTTCTTGCCTCGAAAAGCTCCTCGATACGGGGCAAACCCTGTGTAATATCGCTGCCTGCGGCAACGCCGCCTGCGTGGAAGGTACGCATCGTAAGCTGAGTACCGGGCTCGCCTATCGACTGTGCGGCGATGATACCTACGGTCTCACCCACATTTACAAGCTCGCCCGTCGCAAGGCTTATGCCGTAGCACTTAGCACAAACGCCTACTCTTGAATGACAGGTAAGCACCGAACGGATCTTTACCTTGGTAATTCCGCACTTAACAATCTTTTCTGCCTGCGTATCGCTTATTATCTCGTTACCCTTTACAATAACCTCGCCCGTTTCGGGATTTACGATATCCTCTCTTGCGCAGCGTCCGAAAATTCTGTCGTAAAGCGGCTCGATGCTCTCCTTGCCGTCCGTGATCTCAACGACCTCTTCATAATCGTCCGTACCGCAGTCCTGCTCACGGACGATAACGTCCTGTGATACATCGACAAGACGGCGTGTAAGATAACCTGAGTCCGCCGTTCTCAAAGCGGTATCCGTAAGTCCCTTTCTCGCACCGTGTGAGGATACGAAATACTCAAGTACGTTAAGACCTTCACGGAAGTTTGCACGGATAGGAATCTCTACCGTTCTACCCTGTGTATCAGCCATAAGTCCGCGCATTGCGGCAAGCTGACGTATCTGGTTTACCGAACCTCTCGCGCCGGACACAGCCATCATGTTTATCGGGTTAAACTCGCCGAAATGCTCCATCATGGCGTCGGTCACCTGATCGGATGCGTTTTTCCATATCTCGATTACCTGCTTATAGCGTTCATCGTTTGTCAAAAGACCCATGTTATACATGCTTGTAATGCTTTCGACCTCTTTTTCGGCATCGGCAAGTATTTCCTTCTTCTTTTCGGGTACGATGATATCCGAAACAGATACGGTAAGTGCGCCTATTGTCGAATACTTGTAGCCGGTCGCCTTTATAAGGTCAAGTATCTCGGCTGTTTCTGACGTGCCGTGAACTCTTATACAGCGGTCTATTATCTTGCCGAGCTGCTTCTTTCCGACGATCTCGTCTATCTCATAATCAAGCTCTTTATCCGGATCGTCTCTGTCCACAAGTCCGATATCCTGGGGTATATTGTTATTGAAGATTATTCTGCCTATCGTGGTTTCGATAACCTTTGACTTTGTTTTACCGTGAATTTTCTTGGTTACAAGCACCTTTATCTTCTCATGGAGAGTTGCCTCATGGTTATCATAAGCCAGAACTGCCTCCTCGGGAGACGAATAGGTCTTTGTAACAAGCGCCTTTGCTTCAGCCATAAGCTTGTTTGCGGATATCTGCAAAGTCCTGTCCTTGAACACAAGCGTTATCGGATTTATTCTTATATTCGTTTCATTGAGCGCCACATCGTCACTGTCCTTTAAGAACATAAGCGCCTGTGAAACGTCCGCAAAGCTCTTTATCGGCTCGCTGTCGTCAACAAACTCAAAGCTTTCCTCCTGCTCAACGGTTTCAAGCCTCTTTACAAGATATTCATACTTTGACTCGTCTGAAAGGATCGCGTCTATGATCTTGTCATAATGCTCCCTTGCAACCGTCAGATAATACGAGCCCAAAATCATATCCTGCGTCGGAACGGTAACGGGATTACCGTCCTGCGGCTTTAAGAGGTTGTTTGCCGACAGCATCAAAAATCTTGCTTCCGCCTGCGCCTCGGGTGATAACGGAACGTGGATAGCCATCTGGTCGCCGTCAAAGTCGGCATTGTACGCCGTACATACAAGCGGGTGAAGCTTTAATGCGTGTCCCTCGACAAGCCTCGGCTCAAACGCCTGTATACCCAGACGGTGAAGCGTGGGAGCACGGTTCAAGAGTACGGGATGCTCGCTTATTACGTCCTCAAGCACGTCCCATACCTCCGGCTTTGTACGCTCTACCATTCTCTTTGCGCTCTTGATATTATGCGCAAGACCCCGTGCGACAAGCTCTTTCATAACGAAGGGCTTGAAAAGCTCGATAGCCATTTCTCTGGGTACGCCGCACTGATAGATCTTAAGCTCGGGACCTACCACGATAACCGAACGGCCGGAATAGTCGACACGCTTACCGAGAAGATTCTGACGGAAACGTCCCTGCTTACCCTTTAACATATCCGAAAGAGATTTAAGGGCACGGTTTCCGGGGCCTGTAACGGTTCTTCCGCGTCTGCCGTTGTTGATGAGCGCGTCAACCGCCTCCTGAAGCATTCTCTTTTCGTTTCTTATGATGATGTCGGGTGCGCCAAGCTCCAACAATCTCTTTAATCTGTTGTTTCTGTTTATAACTCTGCGGTACAGATCGTTTAAATCCGACGTTGCAAACCTGCCGCCGTCGAGCTGTACCATGGGACGAAGCTCCGGCGGTATAACGGGGACCTCCGTAAGGATCATCCATTCGGGGCGGTTTCCGGACAATCTGAACGCCTCGACTATTTCAAGTCTTTTTACAAGTCTTGCTTTTTTCTGTCCAGATGAGTTTTCAACCTCGTCCTTAAGTTCCTCTGAAAGCTCTTCAAGGTTGATTTTTTCAAGCAGCTCCTTTATGGATTCCGCGCCCATGCCTGCCTTGAATTTGTCGCCGTATTTTTCCAATGCGTCACGGTACTCGCTTTCGGACAGCACCTGATTTTGTTCAAGCTGGGTATTGCCCTTATCAGTTACGATATACGCCGCAAAATACAGCACCTTTTCAAGCTGACGCGGCGATAAATCAAGCATAAGTCCCATTGACGAGGGAACGCCCTTGAAATACCAGATATGCGATACGGGAGTTGCAAGGGAGATGTGTCCCATTCTCTCACGCCTTACCTTGGACTTGGTTATTTCAACGCCGCAGCGCTCGCAGACCTTACCCTTGAATCTTATTTTCTTATACTTACCGCAATGACATTCCCAGTCCTTGGTGGGTCCGAATATCTTTTCGCAGAACAGACCGTCCCTTTCAGGCTTCAATGTACGGTAATTTATTGTTTCCGGCTTTGTTACTTCACCGTAAGACCATTCTCTTATCGCCTCAGGTGATGCAAGTCCGATTTTTATCGCTTCAAAGCTGTTAAATTCTAACATTTAAAAACCTCCAAATTCAAATCATAGTATGCGATTATTCAAAATCGTCATAATCGTCCTCGAAATCTTCCTCTGTAACCACTTCATCTTCATCATCTTCGAAGTCGGCATCGTCGGTATCAAGCTCGTCGCCCTCATCGAGGTCGTCGCCGTCAAGCACCATATCCGCCTCGTCGAGATTGTCCTCGGTCAAGGTGTTTTCGACTCCGTCGCCTTCCTCCATGGTCGAGCGGATATCGTCTGTAACAACGAAATCATCGTCGTCTTCAAACGATGCGTCAAGGTCGATCTCCTGCATATTATGATCCAGAATCCTCATATCAAGAGCAAGTGACTGCAATTCCTTGATCAGCACCTTAAACGATTCGGGTATGCCTGATTTTGGAATGTTCTCGCCCTTTACAATAGCCTCGTACGTTTTTACACGTCCGACAATATCGTCCGATTTAACGGTCAATATTTCCTGTAAGGTGTAAGCTGCGCCGTATGCTTCAAGCGCCCACACCTCCATCTCACCGAATCTCTGACCGCCGAACTGCGCCTTACCGCCGAGCGGCTGCTGGGTTACGAGTGAGTACGGACCTGTCGAACGGGCGTGGATCTTATCGTCAACCAGGTGATGAAGCTTTAAGTAGTACATTATACCTACCGTAACGTCATTGTCAAACTTCTCGCCGGTACGTCCGTCGTAAACGGTGGACTTGAAGGTATCCTTTAAGCCTGCCTCTTTAAACGCAAGCTTTATATCCTCGTCCTGCGCGCCGTCAAATACGGGTGTCGCAAGCTTAACGTCCCTGCCCGGACGTTTATGGCTGTAAGCCGCTAAGAACTGCTTTTTGAAGCTTTTGTCAACTATTATATTTTCAAGCTCTTCTCTTGTCTTTAATGAAAGAGTGCGGTATGCGTAGCCCAGATGCATTTCAAGCACCTGACCGATATTCATTCGTGAAGGTACGCCCAAGGGGTTCAATACTATCTGCAGCGGAGTACCGTCCTCCAAAAACGGCATATCCTCACGCGGAAGTACCCGTGACACAACGCCCTTGTTACCGTGACGTC